>JBAQCK010000185.1:0-14447 GCA_049294075.1 Bacteroidales bacterium
ATGCAGAGGCGAGGGATCCCAGCCTGGAATAGTGGGAGTGTGAAAGCGTGGGAAGAGAAAGGAAAAATATCTGTCTGGCAACCATACGCTACCAGCTGAAACAGCAAGGGACAAACTATGACTGGAGCAAAATAGTGCGGACTATGAACGCCCAAAAATGTGTAACCACAAGTCTGGTCAATATAAAGAATGAAACCATTTCTATATGTCAATGTACCGAAGCTACAAAAGAAGTGAAGAAAATATACGACCTGCTAAAGTATAAATATGCTCCTTTTGTGAGAAAAAAATCCGTTGTCCCCCCTGACGAAATATTTAAAAATGATAGCTCGTAAAATCAGCTCATTGCAAACTTAAAGCTGCAATGTGGGTTAAGATTCACATTTACCCGTTTACATAATGCGGCATTTAGCGGCAAGGATAAGGTTGGTAAGGACTGAAAGCCTAAGAAAGGTATGAGGAAGGAGTGATGAGGCGTGAGAAATAGAAAAACTTATCGTTTTGGGTAAATTTATTGTCGCTTTACAATAACCAGGTTATTGTTTTACGATAAATTTTCACTTCTGCCCGGATAAAAACATGTCGCTCCTCCGGAGCTTAACAGGCAATGGGGGCGCAGTACCTCCGGTTTCACCGGTATCAGAAAATCTTGAGCCGCGTAGCGGTGCCATGTTTGTAGCAAAATCAATCCATCACGGTTTCCGGAGCCCCGTCAGGGCGCCATGTCTGTAGGCGACAAAGATGGAGGAGTGAGGGATCCCAGCCTGGAATAGTGGGAGTGTGAAAGCGTGGGAAGAGAAAGGAAAAATATCTGTCTGGCAACCATCAGAAAATGATTAACAAAAAGATGTGAATAAAGAGTAGGTGGCAACCGTGGGTAAAAGTAACTATGTGATTTTGAGCCCCATACGGGGCTTTTCATCAACTGGCGGCCATAAGGACGGGCTGCGCCCATCCCTGAATTATCCCATTTCTTGCACGTTTTTTCTTTCAGCAGCTGAAAGGTACTATTTGCTGAAAACCGGAAATCTCCCGAAGATTCTGAGCAACTGTATTGTTTCTGCCCTGAGCTTCGTTTTAACAAAATTCTTTAATCCCGGATCAACAAGCTCACCAAGACCATAAAGCAGGGATCCGGGCTTTAATCTTTCGATTGTCGAAATGCATAAATCAATATATTCGCTGAAATCCTTATTCATCCTTTGTTCAACAATAGTCCTGTTTACAGGTGTTTTCTGAACAAGAAAATAATATATGTCAAAAATATCCCTGCTGGTCAGAGCCTCCCTGTCGAGCAATGCACACAGCTTATGTGCAAACAGATCAGGCTTAACCATTACTCTTACCGGAATGCCAAGGTAATTTTTAATCTCATAGGAGTCAGGAAACTGCCTTGCTGATATTTCGATCTTCATGTTCCTTTCATGGAAACCGTAATCCAGAACAAGCAAAAGACCAAAATGCTTTTCTGCCTCATCCCTGATTTTTCCATACTCCAGAAGCACCAACCTGATCTTTTTGAAGACATCTGAACCTTTTTCAGGATTGAGGAGATTGAAATCAAGATCGACTGAAAACCTCGGCAGGTCATGGAACAGCATCTGGGCAGTTCCACCCTTGAATCCCAGGAATGCCGCAAGCTCAGTATCTGAATAGATATCTTTTAATACAGATACCAGATAGAATTTGTGTCTGTTAATATCAATCATTCAGAAAAATATTTCTGCCTTTTTTCTCAATTCCTCTGAATTATAGACCAGCATGATTTTCCGTAAAAGGTCCCCATTAAGGCTGTGCACCGAGTCAGTGGCAACCCGCTTATTTAAATAAAGACAATCCAGGAATGCCCTTTCAGGGGTTGCGATATTAATCCCGTTGTCAATTCTATTTATCCCGATTGTATCATACAAAATATCATTTTTGATCTTCCTGTAATGCAGTGAATTGCCATCGACTTCAATAGTCCGGCTTAAATAGCTGATAACAGTTAACTGATTTGAATATTGAAATATTACCCCCATCTTCTGCAAAACATATTCAAGTGAAATATATGAAGGTGAATAGATCTTACAGGCCAATTCTTCAGATGAGTATTCGTCTTTGGAATAAATGCCCCTTCTCAGATTCCTTAATCTGCCTTTTTTGACAAAGTAATGAATACGTTGCCTTAACCTTATAAAATCAGGCTCATCCGTCAGCATACCTATCTCCTGAAGAGTAAATACCGTCCTCTTGTCGCTGTATAACCTGTATATAAAGTCCGTTGCCATTGCGAATGACGTCATTTATGAACCAAAGGTAGTGATTTTTACAACCTTTGGTTCACGTTTTGTCATTTTTGTTCAGATAAGGGCACTGGGCAGAAAGCCCTCAACCCTTTACGTCTTCACGCCCTGCTTCGCCCACCGAAACCTTATTGAACCGCCCTCCGCCCTTCGCCTTTGTAAACATACCAGTATGCCAGCGGTATAAAGAAAAGACTCACAACCGTACCCAGCGACATCCCTCCTATAAGCGCCAGAGCCATGGGACGCTGCAGTTCTGACCCCATTCCCTGACTGAAAAGTATAGGCACAGTAGAGAAAATCGATGCCATCGCCACCATGATGATCGGCTTCAGCCTTCGCGATCCTCCCTGGTATATGGCCTCCCTCAGCCCCAGTCCTTCAGCCCTGAGATTGTTTATCGTATCCACCTTCAGGATTGAGTCGTTAATTATAACCCCCGACATAACAATAAGTCCTATCATGGTTATAATATTGATGGTCCCGCCCCAGATCAGAACCAGTAACAGGGCCCCGGCTATATCAATGGGGATCTCAAGCAATACAATAAGCGGCTGTATCAGTGATTCAAACTGGGCAGCTAGTATGAAATAAAGCAGCAAAAGCGCCACCACCAGGATGATCGCAAGCTCCCGGAACAGCTTCTGCCCCGTTATCAGCGATCCGCTGAAGCTGACATTCAGATTCTGATCCGATCCTGCAATGCTGCGTATCCCGCGGGTTATCTCCGCCGGCCTGTTGGTTTCAACATTCATATATACAGGCACATATTCCCCATTCATCCCTCCCTTGATGGTTTTGTAATCGTGAACCCTCTGTATCCTTACCAGTTCCCTTACAGGAACCGGTTTTCCCGTTTTATTCAAAACATCTTCTGTAGAGATAATGTCACTTACCTGTTTTTCCTTACCCGACAGCACTATGGGAAGGATCTCATACGATGCCCTCAGCTGACCAATGTTATACCTGTTCAGCGCTGCTTTAAGGGTGTTGTACAATGTCATCGGCTCCACATCATACAGCAGCAGCCTGTCGGGATCAATCCTGAGAAGTATCTTGTCTTCAAGCGGCGGATTCGATATCCCCGCTCCCGGCCACTGTTCCTGCATCCGGGCTACAATGCCCGTCATCACTTCAACGGGCGGCACTTCCTTTTCCTTCATCAGGCTTACTTCAGCCACGAGAGGAATTTCAGAGGCTGAGAAGATCTTCTCAAAAATGTTCTGCTGGGCGGCAATGCTCACTGCCGCTCCCGGCCATCTCTGACCCAGGAACCTGTTAAACTCCTCCCCAAGCTCCTTCTGCGCCCTGTAGTCACTGGCCTTTATATATACCTTTGCCTGGGTGTACGACAGGTCATAGTCGCGGTTGAACAGGAACTGCTGTTCCCCGATGAAGGAATTGCTTTGTATAACAAGATCCCCAGCCGATTCGGTCATCTGCCTTATCCTGCGCAGGTTCTCCTCAAGACCGATATTCTCGTTCCAGTCAACCGACACTACCAGTTCATCCTGCCTTATATCCGGAAATCTTTCCTTTTCGAGCGTGATGAACAGCCAGATCATCAAAAGGATTATCAGCCCAAATGTTATCATCGTCGCCCTCCTGTACCTGAAAAAGAAATTCATTCCGCCCTCGTATTTCTCTTCAATCCTCTTCAGGCTTATCTTTTTCACAAGCCTTGTAAGCCACCCTTCCTTCCCGTTCCTGTAAAACAGGTAGTAAACCGTCGGAAGAAGAGTGATCCCTACCAGAAGCGAAACTCCCTGGCCTATCACAATGGCAATCGCCTGGTCATAGAACAGGGCTCCCGAAATGCCGCTCAAAAATATCAGGGGGATGAAAACCGCGCAGGTCACAAGAACCGATGATATGAGGGGCGTGATGACTTCGTTGGTCCCCCTGACACAGGCTTCAGTCAGTGAAAGACCTCTGTCAATCCATTGAGTTATGTTCTCGATTATCACTATCGAATTGTCGATCATCATCCCTATCCCGAGTATCAGCCCGGCCAGTGAGATGATATTTATTGATAGCCCCGTCAGATAAAAGAACAGCAGACTGATCACAAGGGTTGCCGGTATACTGAAACCGATAATAAGCGGCGACTTCCCGTCCCTGAGGAAGAAAAACATAAGCAGAAAAGCAAGCAGACCCCCTGCAAAAAGGCTCTGCCAGAGATTCGAGATAGAATAATCAAGAAGTCTTGTCTGGTCCTGTGAGATCTCAAATTCCATCTGCGGATAATCCGCCCTGAAGACATCCAGAAGCTCTGCCATCTTCGATTCAAGGGAAGCCATTTTTGATGTCGATTCCTTAATTATTGCCAGGGCAATTGCTCTTTTCCCATCCGAATAGTAAATACCCCGCGGTTGTTCCTCCCTTACTCCGACTGCGGCTATATCCTTCATCTGAATTATTCTCGACCCGGTCCTGATGAAAATATCCCTCACATCGTTCAGATCACTCAGATACGAGCTGAACTCGAGGTTATACAGGTATTTCCCATCCTTTACAAGGATATTGCCGATGTTTATATTGTTTATCCTTACCGCGTTGGTTATATCATCGTCGGTCAGGCCCAGGCTGTTCATCTTTTCCCTGTCGGGACTTATATATATCTCCCTTTTTATCTGTCCGGTTATATCAGCCATTCCTACTTCGGGAAGCTGCTCGATCCTCTTTTTTATGACGGTCTCGGCAAATTCGCTCAATTCGATGAATTTTTCATCTCCGGCCATGCTGTCGGCCAGCGTGATGTTGAGCATGAACACCGGGATATCAGTGGCGCTTGCTTTTATTATCCTTGGCCTCTCAAGGTCGTCGGGCAGATAGTTCATCGCTCCGTCGACTTTTTCGTTTACCTCCATAAAGGCAAGGTTGATGTCGTTCCCGAATTTGAACGAAAGCCTTATCAGGGCGCTACCGTTACGCGATTCGGATTCGATACGGTCGATACCCTGAACCTGCATGAGATTCCGCCGCAGAACCGACACCACACTGTTCTCAAGCTCCCTGGCGCTCACATCCGGACGCGAAACTGCAACAGTGATTTCAGGGATATCTATG
Organism: Bacteroidales bacterium; assembly: GCA_049294075.1. GTDB lineage: Bacteria > Bacteroidota > Bacteroidia > Bacteroidales > VadinHA17 > LD21. The sequence continues at coordinate 5,355 of JBAQCK010000185.1, forward strand.
TCGGGCATCAACGAAACCGGCAGACGGTTTGATGCAACAATGCCGAGCAGCAGTAATGCCAGAAAGGTCATTACGACGGCGACAGGACGGGAGATGAGGAATTTTACCATAATTGTTCGGGGTCGTGCAGGTCGTGCAGGTCGTGCAGGTCGTGCAGGTCGTGCAGGTCGTGCCGATTGTTATTTAATTCTATTTATTGGTTTCAAATAGTTCATAAAACTGCTTATGCTGTTCATAAGCTGTTGGGTTTTATTTCTTCGCAGCAGAGCTTCGTCTGTTGTTATATAAAGCTGATCTTCTGCTATGTAATACATGCTTTTGATTTCTCCGGCAGAACCTTTTGAAATCTTAAGAAATTGTTTGAACTCAGCATCACTGCTTCTGCAAAATCCTTCACTAATGTTGTTCATGATTGAAATTCCGGCGCGTGTGATCTGATCCCTGAACCCATAATCCCTGCATGACTTGAAATCAGCATAAATCTGATTTACAATTTCTCTGGACATCTTCCAGATAACCAGTTCTTCAAAATTCTTTACAGTCCCCATATAGCACGAGTTTTAATTACTTAATTCCTGACTTGCACGACCTGCACGACCTGCACGACCTTCCTTCCTTAACATCATGGGTTGATAAATGACCAGCCCCACAAAACTGAACACCAGTCCCGAAATAGTCCCTGCCGCCAGGGCAAACCAGAACCTCTCATCCTTACCGGTCAGCAGAAAGGGTATCAGGCCTACTATTGTCGCGAGGACAGTCAGTACTATCGGGATAATTTTGCCGTTAAAAGCTTTCATATACGCTCTGGCTTCAGGCAAATCAGGCTTTTGCCGTCTTATGCTGTTAAAATCGTCAAGGATATAGAGGGTGGCATTTACCACGATGCCGCAAAGCAGTATCATCGCAGCGAAAACACCTTCGTCGGCCGGGATATTGAAGATATGAAACGCTATGAAAACACCTATGAACGAGAAGGGGATCAGACTGACCACCACAAAGGGCTGACTGAATGACTCGAGCAATATTGCACTAATAAAATAGATTATCAGGATCACAAGGAAGATCAGAAGATAGTTGGCTTTCTGCTGTTCCCACGAATACCTGTAGGAATCGCTCTGGGCCGTATAGCCAAGGGGAAGCATGGAATTTGTCTCATCAATATTCCGTTCGAGTATCAGTTGTCCCAGCTCATAATTGCCTATAAAATCGTACCCAACTGTAATCAAATATTGCTGATCCTCCCTCCTGATTGTATTATCCGATATTTCCCTGGTCACATGTGAAAAGTCCTTCAGCTTTACGATGCCTCCCGATGAGGTCCTGACGGGTTCATTGCCGAGGCTCCAGTAATCAAAACTCTCCGACTGCAGGGATTTTATAACTACCGGCGCTGTTATCCCTCCGATATATGCCGGGAATGAAGATGTTGTGCTTCTTGAGTAATTCCTGGCTTCACTGTAGGCCGAAGCAACATCGGAGCCGCTGCCTGCAAGATGAAACTTATCCATTTCGAGCCGGTTCCTGTAAACCTTGCGGCTGTTGGCCCTGATGATATAACCGCTGTAATTCTCTCCAAGCAGGTAAACTTCCTTTATCCTTCCCTTTCCGCTTTCAACAAGCCGCTCCCTCAGACCCTCGCAATAAGAGTACAGCTCATCATAATTGTATCCTTTCATTACAACCCTGTAAGTCGTCCGGATATAATCGCTGTAGACCTGATTGGAGAATACCTTACCCACCCCGGCAACCGTGGCATGATAGCTTCCTATCCCGTTCATGTAATCTTCGATCCTGATCTTGAGGATATAGGGAAAAATAGTGAAATCGTGTTCAGGTTTGAAGGTGATCGAGACACTTGCCTCGTTCTCATCCGAAATGCTTGTGGTGAACATGTCAATTTCGGGATACGCGGCAAGCATGTTCTCGAGTCCCATGCAGGTAGTGTTCATATCCTCTATGGTAAGTCCCTCCTCGCTCAGGCCTATACTGACGGAGAGCCTTGTCCGCTGAACTTCATCGGAACCTCCATACCAGTAAAACCTGCTGTTCCTTACCTTCTCGTTGAAAAGCCTGAATGTTCCGCCCAGTACTTTATTTACAACAGGTTTAATATCCTGTACGTACTTTTTATTCCCCAGCGTTTTGTTGTATATTCTTTGAAACTTGTCAGGTTCCTGTTTGTTTTGCTGCCCCGAAACAGTTTTCGGAAGTGAATCGGGAAGATAAAACACCGGAAGACCGAACAGGAGTATGGCAGCAATGATCAGGATGGTCCTCCTTTTCAAAATGAAACCTATGATACCCAGGTATTTTTCGGACAAATGGGCAACCTTTCTTTTTCTTTTTATCACCAGGGCATTGAATTTCGGGGCCAGCCTGATCTTTTCAAGAAGGGAGGGGATGAAAAACAGCGCTACGGCAAGCGAAACGGAAAGGTTGATTATTACCACCCCGGCAAAATCGGAAAGTGAGATCCTTGATGCTTCATCGAGAAAGAAAATTACCACAAGCGCGCCTATGGTGGTCAGTGTTGCTGCAAGGAGGGATATACCCACTTTCCGGTTCTTCCGGAACCTTATGTGGTCGGTCATAACGATCGTGTTGTTTATGATAATCCCGAACGACACTGTTATGCCTGCCAGTGAATACAGATGGATCTCGAGGCGGAAGATATAATAGAAAATAAAGGCTATAAGGATGTTGGCCACCAGGCTTATTGCAATTATCAGGAGATATTTCAGTTCGCGGCTTATAACAAGGACGAAAAGCAGAAGAAGAATGACCGAAAGCACAGCCCTGAAAATGTTCTTCGAGATTTCCTCCCTGAGGTAAGTGGTATTGTCGATCGATGTTCTTATGCTGTAACCGGGGGGAAGTTCCTTTTTAAGGCTTTCAATTACAGCCTTTACTTCACCAGCCACCCTGATATTATTTACGTTCCTCCCTGCATTTACATTGATGTTAATTGTATTCAGCCCGTTGATCCGGTAATAACTCTGCGGCCGCCTGTCCTTCATCCTCACAGAGGCAACGTCGTTCAGGTGAATTATCCTGCCCGACGACTTTGCCACAGCGATGTCCTCCCATCTGAATTCCCGGTTCGTGCTGCCAAGCAGTGTAAGATAGGTCATTTTGGCTGGTCCTGAACTGTTTAGTTCAAAAGCTCCTCCGAGTTCCATCTCAAGAAGGTAGTTGTTGATCGCGGTGCTTATTGAAGAGGGACTTATCCCCATTGACTCAAGTTTCTGCTGATCATATACTATCTCCCATTCACGGGGAGTGGCGCCATAGACATTAACGCTGTAGACGCCTTCCACAACTGAAAGTGCAGGTTTGATCACTTCATCGGCAACAGTGTAAATGTACGACGGGCTGGCGTTCCCGTTAAGCTGGAAGCCAAGGATGAGGGATCCCGAGAGATTTGAAGGCATGTTCATGGCTATTTCGGGGTATGAGACCCTTTCGGGAAGCCTGTCGCGCGATTGCCTCAAAAGGGAAGCAACCTCGAAGCGTTTTGCCCTCAGATCAACATTCCTGTCGAATTCGACCGTGATATTTCCGCCGTTATTGAAAGTATAGGAAGACACTTTCTTAACTCCCGTGACTGTTGTTATCATGCCCTCGAGTACGGTGGTGACCTCCTGCTCGACAACCCGAACCGGGGCTTCGGGCCAGGTCCATGAGATTGTGAGCGACGGCAGGTATCTTGTCGGGTTCAGCTGGAGGGAGAGCAAAGGGATCATTGCCGCACCGACAATGATCAGCATTACAAAAAGAATGTTGACCGTGAATGTGGAGAGAAAAGAGCTGTGATGAGGTTCAGTATTCATTCCTCTTTCACTATTGTTTCGTGGGCGAGATTAACATTTCCGCTTACAATGACCAGATCGCCCGGTTCAAGGCCCTCACTCACTGATACGCTGGTACTGTTCTCGAATTCGACAGTTACATATTTCCATATCGCAAGCGAATCCTGTCTCACGAAGATCACATCTCTCCCCTGGCGTATCACGAGGGCTTCCTTCGGGACAACCAGCCGGCCCGGAACAGGCTTCCGGATGACGACCTTCACATTCATCCCGTCGATGAGATGGCCGTTATTCCGCAGCCCCGCTTTTATCTTTACCATTCCCGTCTCATCTACCTGGGGATTGATCTGGGTGATCGTGCCGGAAATGACAGTGCTGTCGTTGATGAACGGCATTATGCCCACGGGCATTCCCTGGTTTATAAAACCATATTCCGATTCGATGACCGGGAATTCCACCTCCATCTTCTGGTCGTTGATTATCGTGCACAGGTTTTTATAATTCTGGCTGGGATTCCACTGAAGAGCCTCGAGATTGGCCACCACGCCGCTTATAGGTGAATGTATCCTGGTATTGTTGTAGTTGTATTCCGCAAGCTTAAGGGCATTAATTGCATCGTCGAGTCCGCTTCGGATGCGGGAAGTTTTTATTTTTTCGGGCGCAATCCCTATCGTGTCGAATGTAAGGTATTTACTGTAAATGTCGTCTTTGAAATTGATTTCAGCTTTCTCGTAGGTTTGTTTTGCGCTACGGAGCTGCGACTGATATTCAAAATCTTCTATTACTGCAAGCAGGTCGCCTGCATTAACTTTCTGCCCGTTACGGATCAGTAATTCCTTAATCACCCCGTTAACCTTAAATGGCACAACAGCCTTTTCGGATGAATACACCTTGCCATTGGATACCAGTTCGTGGTAAAAGGTGGATTTTTCAAGGTCTACAGTCTTAACCAGAACCGCTTCGGGATGTGAAGCACGACGCGCCATTTCCTCGAAGTTATCGGCTGTTTTTGGTTTGCATGAGACAGCCAGGCTCACTGTTAAAATCAGAAACTGGAGAAGCCGGATTTTCATTTTGAACGACTTAGTTTAAAAAGGACATTAACGACTTTAAATTTATGTATTAATCAGAATATAACAAAGGTTTGAAACTATTTTTTTCGGTAGAGAGGACCGGAGAAAGGAAATGGTGCGAGGTATGCGGCGTGAGGTATGCGGTAAGCCAGTCGCAATGCAGAACATTCAAATAGATGACGTCATCCCGGATCGGGTTCCTACAGATACAGGTGCCGGCAAGTAGTCAAAAAAACGATTCTGCCCGATGCACAGGGCGGGCCTCTTAGCGGCAATTTGTCTGGGGGGGACGGGATTCCTCCGCCCCGGGCCCTTTCTCACTTTAAAAAGTATGTAATTTTGATTAAAATAATTTTCATTCCTTGCATTTTGCTATAACAACAACAGGGTTATCTTCCATTTTAATATTTCTCAAATTCTGTAACGCGGGGGGAAGTATTTTGAGTTTTTCAGGATTCTTTTCTATCCAACTCACCAAATCATTGGCTTGAATCAGACCTATTAATTCTCCATCTGAATTCATATAGTCAAATGTAATATCGATGAATCCATCTATATCATTCTTTATCCCAAAACTATTATCAGTGACTTTAAGTCTCCTCGTAACTTTATCATAAAGGCTAAAATATCTGTTTTTACTAAAATAAAAATTGAACGATATAAATCGTTTGCTTTCTAAATACAAAGGTTGAGAAATATAATTTGATTGCAGTTGCTTTTCGTATGACCACCATTTTGACTCAAATAAAGGTCTGTATTTACCTCGATTCATAACGAAATGTGGAGTTATTTTATCAAAGGAAATCTTAAAAACAGTATCATTATACCTGTTTTGAAAGAATAGTTCGTTGTTAAAATGATAAAAACTTGTTTCGTCAGTTCTAAGATTAAATTTCTGTTTAGTAGTAAGTTGGTTACTATTTTGAACAAGCATGAATACTTGTTCCTTTTCATTGAATATCATTAATGATTGGGGTTCGGTACCAGTTGCAATTAAAAAGTCACAAGCAATAATTGAATCATTTAAGAAAGAATAATTCATTGGAATAACCGGGGTATCAAAATTATCCTTATAACCGGGAATCCTGACTCTTCCTCTGAAAATGCCATCCAGTGTGTATTTAACGAGCTCCCCGTTCCAACCTGTAAAAAAATATGCAGGAATCCGGGCATTAAAAAATCCACTTGTCGATTGATACTCTGCGGGCCCACGACCATAATGTCTTATCTCCCTTATAAAAGCTCCATTTTCCCGGTTAATAACATGACAACTGTATTTAGTTATTGCTACAATATATTCTTTTGTAACATAAATCTCAGGGGTTTCATCTATGAGACAGCCATAAGACGTGAAAAGAGGAACATATGTTATGGATACAGCAAAATCACTCAGCTTAATATTTTCTGCGTGTCCAATTGCTGAAGCCAGATTCAGAACAGGTATTGACTGGCAAAATAAATAACAATGACCAGTTACAAAAAAAAGAAGAAATTGAATAAATAGCTTTTTCATAATCTTCAATTTTTTAATCTAATAAACAGTTTTCAACTCCCCATATAAACTGATCAAACAACAGGCCTCAACTCACTCTATAAAATTTCGATTATTCAAAAATAAAAGTCAAGCTAATAACGATATTTTTAGTGAATCAAATCCCCATATACTTCACTTTATGCACATCCTGATAAATGAAAAAGCTATTCCCGGCAATGCGGTACAGCTGGAGGAGATCCCGCATCCCGTAAGAAACCGGGATGCGGGATGACATGGTGCCTGGTGATTATGGGGGGTGAGGGATCCCAGCCTGGAATAGTGGGAGTGTGAAAGCGTTGGAAGAGGAAGGAAAAATATCTGTCTGGCAACCATCAGAAAATGATTAACAAAAAGATGTGAATAAAGAGTAGCGTTGCACTGGAGATTATTCACATTAAGCCCCTCCCGTGGCTTCCGGTGACTGATCCAAGCTCCTGCAGAGCTTTGTCTGCGCCTTGAACGGATCCGTTTGTTGCAGACCTACACGCCTTGACGTCATAATGCCCTCACGCCTTAACACCTTTACGCCCATATGTATTATTCCTTAAGCCGAACCAGCACCAGAACCGGATTATCCGTCTCTTTCAGGCTGTTTGCCAGTTTCTCAAGCTCCTTTTTCTTTTCGGGGTATTCCGGGATTAAATTTTTAAAATCAGTGCTTGCCACATGTACTTTTATCTGATATGGATATTGTAATCCAACCATATACTCCTGGCTGTCTTCAACAAAATAATTTTCGGGTTGAAACAGTGTGCCGCCATCAAGATCATTTAAAATACCGCCAACCTGTTTTGAACCTAAGGTGCCTCCAAAAGATTCTACACCGCATAGAAATGTTTTAGATTTTAATTTATCAATCACTGCAATCCAATTCCCTCTTAAACTATATACAAGTACCAGGAAATTATTCGTTTCAAACATTCGTAGTATTTGCATATGGTTATTTAAAAAAGATACAAAAGAGTTTGATTGGGAAATTTGAACCGTTGATTTAGGCCAGCGGTATTCACCCGGACTAAATATAAATGATATCCCATAGCTTAAATCAGGCAGTATTGAATATACTGTATCATTATACAGTTCCCAACAGACGATTTTACCATCAAATTTATAGGTTCCTCCTGCCGAAGGTAGATTACTGTTAAAAATAGGTATCGGATTATGCTTGCTTTTTATTAGCATCCCCACAGTATCAAGAATCAACCAGGAATATTTTGCCTGGCCCATATAAATATTTTCCGTAATGAGCAATTTACCATTAAAGAAATTGATGTCATCAAAAATCCGTCCACCATATTCTTTCAAAGTAATATTTCTTTGAAACTGACCGTTACCAGTATAAACTTTTATCATATTGTTTTCTAAAACATATACTGACTTAGCATTGGGATCAAAATCAAAATGCATATAATAATAGTATTCACCCGGCCCTCTGCCATGGCTACCTATTTTCCTAAGCAACTTTCCTTCATGATCAAATTCCAATATGCCAATATCTTTTACTGACAAGTAGATAGAGCTTTCTGTTATTTTATAAGTATAGATAAGACCGATGGCAGTACTATTATCCAGAGGAATGTATTTTATGTCGTCAGCTATATCTGATAAAGTGATTTTGTTTTCGGTAAACTCTTCAGGGTTAATTTCATATAAATTACTGTCAGTTGAACTACATGAATAAGCGATCAAACACAGCAATAAAAGATAAGCCTGTTTCATTTCATCTTTATTAACACATATTTAAAACTGAAAACTATATAATCAAAAACGATCAATACATCTTGATTTCTGTAAAACCGACATAATATTAAACCATTGATTATTTTCCCTTAAAACAACATATGCAGATTTTCTTTTTCGTGTTGAGCATGCTGTCAAAACTAATTAAAATCAATAAGTCGTCATCGGTCACAGATACCAATTAAGATCTTTCCAGCATTATAATTATAAAGAGGCTGTTTGTAAATTCAAATCAGCCTCTTCTAGCTAAAACTGATCTTCCTTAATGGCTATTGGCTTATTCTAAATAATAATATTATTATTAATAAAAGCTTACAAAACTTAGCACTGACAAGATCCGGTAGCTCCCTCGCCAAAGGCATATGCACAGTCACTTGGACAATCACCTGTTCCTGAAACAAGATACCCTAATATTGTGGTTCCCCTCCAACATAAACAGGTGCAAGCATCATAGCCGCCCTTTAAAGCTAATAATTCTTCACTGTTCATTAGTTTTTCAGGATTGATTTGCAATTTATTAAGCTGTTTCATAATGATTACTTTTTAATTTAAGAAACAATTTTTTTCAATATTCAATCTGTACCAATTTGTTCTCCACCCTGTGTGGTTTTCATTTGATCGCCCGGAATGAACCCGAATTAAGAGACGTTCCTCTGATTTATCATTTCACAGGTCAATTGCACTGACCAAAGAAGAAGCGTCAGGTCTAAAACCCTGACCGACGAAGCAGAGTCTGGGGCTGCTGCCTGAGTTACGGAAAAATATTATCTTCGCATAGGCACACCCCCTTTCTGTTAAAGGGCCGATCGTTTAGAAATTGCCCGGTGGGCAATTTTAGGGAGGAGCCGGCCTGCAGCGAAAGGTCCGGGCCACTGGCGCAGGGCAAGGGGCGAAGCGGTCTTTGAAATCCGCTCAGGGCGCAGGGCGCAGGGCT
>JBAQCK010000186.1:0-5379 GCA_049294075.1 Bacteroidales bacterium
TACAATACTCTGACTTCCAAATATCTTCGAAGCTTCCTCTATTAACCGCAGATTATTTGGAACGGAAGAATTCAACACCACCTTCTCTGCTCCGAGAGACAATAATTCCCCGATTTTTTCAACATCAGAAATCCCTCCGCCAACACTGAATGGCATATAGGCTTCGTCGCCTATTTTCCTTATGAGGTCACTCGGGATAGCCCTCCCTTCTGATGATGCATTTATGTCGAGGAAGATTAGCTCATCAGCCTTGTAGTCATTGAAAAGCCTGACTGCGTTGATTGGGTCTCCGATATAAACAGGACTGGAAAACCTGATAGTTTTAACCAGGCCCGGCCCTTTCAGGAGAAGTACCGGGATGATTCTAGGCCTGAACATACTGATCTGACAGAAAACCGTTAAGAACTTTAAGCCCGCTCAGGTGACTTTTTTCGGGATGAAACTGGACTCCCATAATATTGCCTCTCAAGAAGCCTGAGCAGAAAGTAATTTCATATTGGGTTGTAAATAATATATCCCCGGGATTTTTGCAACTCACATAATATGAATGAACAAAGTAGAATTCATCAGAAGCATCCAGATCAAATTCAGGAAGAAAGCTCTTATTCGTTTTTACAGTATTCCAGCCAATATGCGGAACCTTATGTTCATCAAGCCTGAAAAGTACTGTATCTGCCTTTATCCAGTCAAGACCTTTGAGTCCTCCCTCCTCGCTGAATGAGGTCATAAGCTGCATCCCCAGGCAAATGCCAAGTACCGGCTTTTTCCGGCTGATAACGAGTTCGGAAAGAATGTCAGTGAGTCCGTACTCCTGAAGCTTCCGGATCCCCTGCATAAAATGACCAACCCCCGGCAATATAATTTTATCCGATTTTTGCAGTAAATGTCTGTCACGGGTTATGATGCATTCGTGTCCCAGCCTCCTTACTGCCTTTTCAACAGACCTGAGGTTACCGAGATCATAATCAACAATTGCTATCATATCTCCCCGGCTAACATAATTCCCTGTAAAGTTCCTTTATCCGCAACGCTATCTGATCACTGCCAAGATGTGCCACCCTGTTCCGGCCATCTGTCCTCCTGCCTGACGATAGCACTCTTACTATGGCCGAAGCAACATCATCAGGGTCAGATGTTGTGATAAAACACCCCTCCGTACCCGAGATAATCTCTCTGGCATCCCCGACATCCGTCGATACTACAGGGCAGTTGCATGCCATAGCCTCCTTGATTGTGTTTGTTGATCCTTCATGAATTGAAGTAACGAGCAAAAGATCCGCGGCACAATAGTATCTGACAACCTCGCCGGGGTCTATTCCTTTAAGGAAATAAATCCTGATTGAATGGCCGGACCACCTTTCCTGAACCTTTGCAATTGCCTGCTCCGCCAGGATATAGTTCTTTTCTCTACGATCAGGGTCAGAACAGAACAGGATACACTTTGCATCAGAACTCCAATCCAGCTCCCTGCGTGATCTCTCCATGTCATGCGGGAAAAACCACTCCATGTCAACGCCGTTTGGTATTACCCGAACGTTTTTGACTCCGAGTCTTCTTTGCATTTCGGCAGTCTTTACAATTGTCCGGTCCCATACGAATCTGGCAAAGAACCTGGCTAAAAGAAGGGTAAGTGGATTTGATCCCAGAATATCACTTCCCATGAGAGAAGTCACGGTTTTTCTCCCCCTGCATGAAAGACTTGCGATGTAGCCGCTAAGGCTGTAATGCGCATGAACCAGATTGATTCCTGCTTCCCTGATATACTTTCTTAAAGGGATGATATTCTTAAGGTAACCGCGCAATCCATTACCTGTGATATCGTAGTAATAAATATCCACGCCCACCTTTGCCAGCGACTTACCCTGCCTTGTGGATATGGGATCAGTCCCTTTGGTGCCGCTTCGGAGAAACAATACTTTCATGCTTTCGCCTTTACTTCTCACAGGATATCAGGGGAAACAGCATGTAACCGAAAAAGTCAGGAAATTTCAGATTTAATATACCTGAATTTGCCATTGGGTTCATTTTCGAGCATTTCAAATCTATTGATCTCCACTTTGGTGAAGTATTTGTTCAGGACCTCCTGAAGCACAGAATCGGTTAAGTTGTCAATTCTGACAGGGCTTTCAATCCTGAACTCAATTTCTCCGGGTCTTTTTTGAAGTACCTGGAACCGCCGTATTTTATCGGTTAATATGCCTTTTTCATACAGGATATCTGTAAAAAAAACACCATGCACTTTTGCCCCGGACTTTAAAGTGATTGTATCAGATGCCCTTCCCTCAACTGATATAAGTCTTGGGGCAGTAACTCCGCAACTGCAAATGTCTTTTGCCATTGCAGCCATATCTCCGTTAGCGTACCTGATAAAAGGCATAATGAGATTATCAAGATTTGTTATAATAACATTCCCGGTCTCTGCCGTGGGATTTTCATTGTCATCCAGAATTTCAACAATGACATGCTCCTGAGTGATATGCATTCCGCTGTGCTGGTTGCATTCATACGCGATGCCGGAGGCTTCGCCGCATCCGTACTGATCAAATACCGGAGCCCTGAACGTCGCCGTAAGCACTTCTCTGTCCCTGAGAGATAACGTCTCCGTTGTACTTGACACAGCTTTCAGGGGAAAGAAGAGTCTGACACCTGTATCATTCATATACCCTGCAAGAAATAACAGGGATGACAGATAGCCTTTTAGAAGAACAGGTTCCGTCCTGTTTAGTCTTTCGATCACATGAGGCAGAACTTCTTTGTTGATATTGAAGGAATTAAAAACATAGGCATTTTGCAGAAAATTAATTATCTGCTGCCTGACGGTTTCGGGAAAATTATTTTCTGTAACACTTCCCGCACCCCAGAATGTTGCTGTTTTTTCTCCCATTGACACTCCCATCCACTCAAACCACCTGTAGTAGGAGGCCCAGGTCATTGTCCGGTCAGCAGTATCCTTATAAACTATGGCAGGAGTTCCGGTTGTGCCTCCCGTCTTCCCGATCCTTATATTCCTCTGATGACTGCCACGTGCCACAAATTCCATATTCCTGCCCCTGAAAACCTTTCCGTATACAACAGGAATCTTAAACAGATCATCAAACCCTCTTATGTCCGCCGGTTTAAGTTTTATCCTGTCAAATTCCTTCCGGTAATACGGAACATTATGATATGCATGATCCACCAGGGCCTTCAGCTTGCTCAGCCTGTATTCATGCATACCTGTTTCATCCCAGTACTGGCTCCCGCGAAGCAATCTGAGTGAATTAATAATTTCAGTCCCAGTCCAGAGGTCCTGAAGCGGAAAACCGATTCGTTGTGCCAGATATTGCCTGAACATTAAACTTGTATGAGTGTACGTTAAGGGGATTAATCCTGGACAGTTGTGCCATCCAGCATGTTGCTGAAAATAATCGCAGACATAATGTTGATGAAATTCATCTGGTCACTGATCCATTCGCCTCTTCTCATCCGGTTAATGAAGGCGGCATCAAAAATATTATCGTCAAAATCAAGATCCTGAAAGCGGTGAATATTATCCGACACTGATAATGTAAGATACCCGGGACCGGTATGCTGTTGTTTGTCTGGACGGATTTTTTTCAGATATGCATAAATTATTCTGGCCGTGCCTGTCCCCGTCAGAAGATCTTTTGGACTATATCCCCTGTCCAGCCTGAAATCCAGCAAAGCCGGATTTGTCTTTTGAATTATTGAAGCATGAAGGATCTGTCCCTGGATTCGTTTCAACGGATTTGCTTCCATAAATTCACTGTTTGCTCCGGCAAAACCTGTCTTCAGAACATTTTCAATAAATGAAAAACAGAGAAAGGGAGCCCGATGGCTGACAGATGGAAGCTGATTGACTATCTCAGGTCCAAAGTATTTACGGAAAACCTCCTCGAAAACATAGGTATAGAATTTCTGGTTGAGGCTAAGTTCAGAAGGCATCAGCTTCAGGTAGTCATCTATTTCCCCGGCAATAAGTGTGAGGTTCTCATCCGTGACTGAAGCATTCAGATAGTTCAACCCGGAGGAGGTCCTGAGCTCATTAACCAGATTCCTGCGGTCAGTCGATGAAAATGCCTTGAATAATGAAGCTGAAGTAACGACTCCCGGAATCTTTGCCGACCTTAATATCTCGCTGCCAAAATTCCCGGAGAGACAAAACCGGAATTTATCAAGGTAATTTTCTGCGATATAACTGTAATGTGCACGTGAGATGTTTCCCAGGCCGTGGCTTCCGGACAGGAACTTCAGTCCGTATTTCCAGAAATGCGACTCGGCATACTTCTGATCAAGAATGACAGGCACAAAATTCAGTTTTAAAAACCCTGCGATCTCACTGGCAACCTTCATATCCTGATCCCGGGCCTGTCCGTAAGTGTACCCGGTATAACTGGGGGCCTTTAGTGACGCTGCACCAATGACTGATCTGCTGTCCAAACCTCCGGTCATGGCAATAGCAAATTCGCCTGCCGGAATAAAATCCCCGGCCTTTTCGATGAACAGATCACCTGTCTCATCCTTTGCATCTCTCCATGGTACCGGGTTTCCGGTAAAGAAATCATGAATGCAGGTGTGTTTTTTGACCTGAAAGCCTGAATCATTATACTCTATAAGAGAATTGGATGACAGCAGGCTGATCCCTTTTAGAGGCGTCCTGTTAAATAACGGGTAATTAAAGAGCGCTTTTTCAACATAATACTGTCTGTCTGCTTCCCTGCCCGGTCCGGTGTACTGAGATGCGAGGAGGTCAAATGATGAAGAAATCAGGATTTCGTTCCTGTTGTTGCAATAAAACACAGGCAGGATACTGAAGGTTCCAGATGAAATAACCAGTTTTCGTTCTTTATGATAAAGTACAAGCAGGTAGTAGAAGCCGTCTGTTTCTCTCAGTATTTTGCCTGTCCGGCAGTGGGTCAGATCCTGTTCAAGGGTTCCGGAATCTCCCGTGTGAAAAACAGGATCGCCCAGGAATACCGCGTGCCCGGAATCAAAAATGACATCCTTTCTGCCTATTGAATTAATTGCCGGGATGCTTATTGAATTAGAGGCTCCCTGCATTTCATGGTTGTCATCAAAACTGAGAAATGTCTCAGAAATATTTCTGCCTGCTGTAAGTCTCGCCAGAAAATGCATTTTCAGGAGTGTAAAAAACTGTTATATATTTCCTCCAGTTTATGAAAGTGCTTTTCCGGACTGAACCTCTCCCTGAAAGTTTCCCTTGCCTGCATCGCTTTCACATTAAGCTGTTCTATATTCCGGAGCTTCAAAATTATCTCCGTCTCGGTGTTTTCATTTAAACTTACTACAAAACACGGATATTCTTCGAAGATCTCTTTCATTGCCGGGATATCTCCTGCAATTACCGGTGTTCCGCAG
>JBAQCK010000187.1:0-5730 GCA_049294075.1 Bacteroidales bacterium
CTTTCAACGCTCAGAACAAAAATATGCGTTAGTGCGGTAAAAACCAATTTTAAGATTTTTTACTACTCATATTCAGTGTGTTATAAAATAAAACCGCACTAATTTAACGAGACGTCACAAGTCAGGAAAAATACTCTGAGAGTAGATTTACAGCCTTCCGATTGTTTTTAACATTGCAGTAATGTTCAGGGCCGGTACTTCAGCCTGAATATTGTGCACGGCTGAAAATACAAATCCTCCGCCGGGAGCCAGGGCATCAATGTTTCTTTTCACGTCATCAGCTACATCCGAAGGTGAACCTGAAGGAAGGATTTTCTGTGTATCTACCCCGCCACCCCAGAATACAAGATCATCACCGAAATCTTTCTTGAGCCGATAAGGTTCCATCCCTTCTGCATTGATATGAACTGGATTGATAATGTCAATTCCCATTTCAATGAAGTCGGGGATGATCGGCCTTATATTTCCGCACGAATGAAACATGATCTTTGCCTTGGGGGCAGAATCCGTGATGGCATTGATTATCCTTGAGATGTGCGGCTTGTAGTACTGCCTGAAATGATCAGGGGCAATAAGCTGGGATTCCTGTGTCCCGTAATCATCGGCTTCGGCAACCACGTCGACAACATCTGCAAGTTCACTGAGGGCTGACTGCCAGAACTGAATTTTAAGATCAGCTACCTTCCCGATGAGGCGATCGGAAAAATCAGGATACAGAAATGAGTCAGTCAGGGCATTGCTCACTCCCCTTATTCTTTGCTGCATCTCAAAGATGCCGGCGCATAATCCCTTCAGCATTACCAGTTTTCCCTCTTCCCTGAACCGGACAGCCCTTTCGCGCAATCCTTTTATTCTGGCAGGGTTCATTGGATCGGGCCAGTTATAATTATCCACAAGAGCGTTGTCCGGTATTGAATTTTCCATCGGATGACCAACAAGAGAAAACCAGTATCCGTTCTCCTTCGGGAAATGGTGCCTGAAGCCCCACTCATCATTATATTCCCACCTGTCTCCGATGTCCCTGAGGCTGGAATGAACATTCCAGTTGTGGCTCGTAAGCGGGAACAGGCCGCGCGTGTCAATATCAAGCAAATCAAGGATATCTGTCGAAGGAACGACAATCTGCTGAATCACGTCGGCCCATTCAGGTTCATCAGGGCTAAAACCCAGATGATCCCTGAGCTTCTGATATGCCCCGTTTGTAATTCCCGTCCAGGTGGTGCCGGCAAGGTCGAATGGGATCCTGTCGGACTCCCTGTGATTGAGAGCCTCTATTATTCTTTTCCTTCCGTTCATGCAAATGAAAGTCCTGCCAGCACTCCTTTGAAATAACCGATCGATTCGGCAATCCCTGCCAGAGGATCGTCCATGTCCTTTCCGTATTCCAGGGTACAGGTGCCGTTGAAATTGTTTTCGCGCAGAGCAGTGAAAAAGCGCGGGAAGTCTATAATGCCCCTTCCTGCTTCCACACACCATCCTGCCTTTTCAGCCTTGTCGCAATCCCAGATATGGAAATCGAAGACCCTGTCCTTGTACTTGAGATATGCCGCTATCGGATCAAGCCCCAGACGCACTTCATGGGCAATGTCAAAACAGAATCCGATCCTCGGGTCGAGATCCTTTATTTCTTTCCATACCGAATCGGCGCTTGGATAAAGCGGCAGATCCGGGCCGTGATTATGAATGGCAAGCCTGAAATCATACTCCTTCACCTTCTTTTCCACATAGGGAAGCAGTTCAACATCGGGAACACCGATAACCAGTTTCACACCAACCAGCTTTGCATAGGCAAAAGCCTGATCGATTGCCTGTTCTGATTTCATATAGATCGGGCCTACACCATAGGGCTCGACATCAAAGGACTTCATCTTTGCAAGAGTCTGGTCTATAACCTCTTTCGTGCTGTTTAGCGGAAGATGAAAATCCTTCACGCCAAGCAGGTTCACTCCCACTTTTTTCATTATTGCCAGGGAGTCATCAAGCTTTATTTTGGCAAAGGTATAGCCTGCTATTGCCAGTCTGAATGCATCTGGTTTTAAGGGAGCAGACACTGCCGGTAAGGCTGCTGCACCTGCAGGAATGCCGGCAGCTATTACCCCTGCCCCGGTTGTCTTAATAAAGTTGCGTCGCGAGAATTTCATGTCAGAATGGTATTAATGATTTGTATCGGGTAGTTGTAAAATCCATATTGTTTCAGGTAAAATATTTGTTGAATAACAATAATTCAGTTATTGTTTTACGATAAAAATTTATTGTTATTTTCAGGAGTTAAGCTTAAAATTTGAAATATTTCTCCCTGATTGGTATGTTAAGCAGGGCAGAGGCGGCATTATCACCGGTGAATTCTTCCGTATCCGGGTTCCATGAAAGTCGCGATCCGGTCTTTATTGCAATCAGTCCGAGCTGGCACATTGATATTGTGCGGTGGGCGGTTTCCAGCGGCTCAAATGATTGCCTGCCGTTTTTCACGGCAGTCAGGAAGTCTTCCTTATCGGACAGCAGCTGCCCGAAAGAGAAATCGCCCGGGCCCGGCTTCCAATCCGGAAGCTTCTGAGAACTTGCTGTCAGTTTACCGGGATATTCAACCTCTATCCATCCGTCGGTACCTTCAAACCTTACAAAGGGCCTTTCAATTCTGAAAATGACTTCAACCCCGTCGGCATACCGGTACCTGATATCGAACCTGTTAAGGGTGTTCCATAATCCCCTGTCGAATTCGCCTGTACCTTCTATACTTACCGGTCCGGTGTATTCGCTGTTGTGTCCCCATTGCACTATTCCCATCAGATGTGCTCCCCAGTTGCTTATCATGCCGTTGCAGTACGAATCAACCCTCATCCAACCGGGCCGTCCGTATGCCTTGATGGCGTGAACTCTCTTTTCGGTGTACGGGGCTTCCCAGGCCGGACCGAGCCACATATCATAGTTCAGCTCCTGAGGGATGGGCATTGATGGTTCCGGTTTCAGAGGATCGCCTGACAACTCTGCCGGGACCGCGACATGGATGCGCTCGAGTTTCCCGATCGCGCCGTTTCTCACAATTTCAACTGCCCGCGAGAATTGGGGGATAGGTCTGAATTCCGAATCATTGCGGGTGATAATTCCGTGTTTTTTTATGGCTTTGACAAGCTGCCTGCCGTGTTCTATGCATGTGGAAATCGGTTTTTCGAGCGATACATGCTTTCCGGCCTTTGCTGCCTCAATTGCCATAGGCACATGCCAGTGGTCGGGTGTGGCGATCATCACGGCATCCACATCCTTCCTGAGAAGAACTTCACGGAAATCACCGTATGCCTCACATCCTTTCCATGCAGATCCTTTTTGTCCGGAGTAAAAGTCGTTAACCTGTTTCAGGCCGTTGGCGAGGCGCCATGAGTCGACATCGCAAACGGCTACGATCTGAGCGTTATCAGACTTCAGAAACTGAGGAATGTTGGGATTGACAGTCTGGCGGCCAAGTCCTATAACCGCGACATTTACCCTGTTTGAAGGTGAGGTTGATTTCAAAAGAGCCGATGATATAATCTGAGGTACCGCAAATGCTCCGGTTGCTGCAACCCCGGCATTCCTGATGAATTCTCTTCTTAAGATTCCCATTGGACAGTGCTTTTTTTCATGCTCAATAAAGATAATGCAATTACCTTACAAGGCTATAAAAGTCATTTCAGTTTTTACCCTGTTCAATTCATAAAAAATGTTAATGAAGTCATCGACAAGTGCCGGGAAGACATTATTTTTAAGTACATTTAAGAGCTTATTTAAACCCTTAATTACCATTATACCTGATTATCATGGATAACAAAACAATTTCAAGGCGCAAATTCCTCGGGACAGCTGCTGCAGCCACGCTGTTGACCACGGTTCCTTTCAACATTTCCTATGCTGCTGCTCCAAAGGGTAAAAAACCCAATTCAAAAGTTGGAGGAGTTCAGCTGGGAGTTACTACCTACAGTTATGGCAGCATGCCGCACAAAGTTGAAGATGTGATCGAATATCTTCTTTTTGCCGGGGTCAATTCAATCGAATTAAGGAATGTAGCCGAAGAAGATCTGGGCTTACCTTCCATACAAAGGCCCGGATCAATAACCCGGCTTACCGAAGAGCAAAGGGCTGAGATGCGGAAGGCTTCCGAAGCTATAAGGGAAGAACAGAAAAAATGGAGGTTATCGCTCCCAATGGAACGTTATGTCGATATGAGAAAGAAATTCAACAAAGCAGGGATTGAAGTCTATATAGCAAAGTTTGCTCCTTCAGCCTGGTCGGACGAGGAGATTGATTATGCTTACAGGGCCGCCAAAGCTCTGGGTTCCATTGGTATTACTG
This sequence comes from Bacteroidales bacterium, assembly GCA_049294075.1. GTDB lineage: Bacteria > Bacteroidota > Bacteroidia > Bacteroidales > VadinHA17 > LD21. Next base: position 4,324 of record JBAQCK010000187.1, read on the forward strand.
ATGAGATGACTGACGCCAACTGCCAGCGGCTCGGCAAATTTGCTGAAAAACACGGGAGTCTTGCAATGTTCCACACTCACGGCCAGGTTGCCGATCCCGGGTTCTCCTTTGACAAATATCTTGGATATTCACCTGCCAACATGCTGAACCTTGATGCCGGTCACTACTACGGAGCAACAGGATTGCATCCCAATGATGTGATAATCAAATACCACGACAGAATGAGAAGCATTCATATCAAGGATAAAACAGGCCCGAAACATGCCACTCCAAACGCGAACATGCAATTCGGTCAGGGTGAAACACCTATTGCCGATGTATTGCTCCTTTTAAAAAAGGAAAAATGGCCTATCCGGGTTGATGTTGAACTTGAATACAGAATCCCGGAAGGATCAGATGCTGCAAAAGAGGTCAGGAAATGCATTGACTACATGAGAAACATTCTCGAATAACATACCAGATTAAACTAAGTGAAAAATTTATTATTTGTTCTGATTGCGCTTTTTCTGTTCTCCATGCCTCAGGCTGATGCACAGAAAGCCAAAAATGTTACAATTTCGGGCAGGGTTGTAGACGGAAATAACAACCCCGTAGCCGGAGCTGCAATATTCATTGACAGCAAAAAGACTGAAATTGTAACTGATCAGAACGGAAATTACAGGCTAAAAATTAAACAGGGAGCTGAAGAGATTCTTGTGCTGTCGCTTCTTAGCGGCGCCTCGGAACAGAAGATTGAAGGCAGAACTAAGATAAACTTTGTTCTGTCAGATAAGGCAGGCGGAACAGCACCGGCACAGGAATCTTCCAAAGCCCTCAATATAAAGGATTCAGCTGTCCCGGTATACCAGGATATCTATGATATGATCAGGGGCAGGGTGCCTGGTGTTGATGTCTCAGGGAAATCAATAAAGATCAGAGGTTCCAACTCCCTTAACGTAAGCACCGAGCCGCTTTTTGTGGTCGACGGGGTAATTACTGAGGAAATTGACGGGATTTCGCCTGAGACGGTCAGTAAAATTGAGGTTCTCAAGGGACCGGATGCATCAGTTTACGGGACCAGGGGATCGAACGGTGTGATTATTATCACTCGCCGGACCGGGAAGGAATAAAAATAGAAAAAAACTCGACAGCAATCCTTATTCATTTCGGAGTGCAGGATCAGGCATTGCTGGATCTGCTTACCGGAGCGTCTGAACCTTCAGGGCTGCTTCCTTTCCAGATGCCCGCTGATTGACGCCCTAATCTTTATCCATATCTTGATTATTGAATTTCCTTAAATCCGCAAAGAGTTATTAACAATAGCAGCCAAAACATTGTGTATAAATATTTTACACAATGTTTGGCTGCTGAAAAATTTCACCTATTTTAGTGCTGTAAAACAAACAAAATAGGCAAATTAACTTTTCC
>JBAQCK010000188.1:0-21338 GCA_049294075.1 Bacteroidales bacterium
GTATAAATTTGATATCAGATTATCAAATCTTGATTTTTATACCTCCTTTCCTCCCGATAACTATCGGGAGGAAAGGAGGTCAGGGAAAACAGAATTAAACTTAATAAAAACAAAAATGGAAACCTCAAAAACTTACACACTGATCCCCACTTTCGGGAACAGTTTCGGAACAGGATTCAGGGTTATGACTGATAATTTCCTGCGACTGCTCCTGGTTACCCTGGTCCTGGTAATACTCACCGCCCCTTTCAGTGGAAGCGGTATCAGGTATAACCTTGATGATCTGCCTCACGGTGCCTTCGACTGGGGCCACCTTTTCGGCGATGGTCTGCAGAGCCTCTTCTCAGTCGGCGCCATTGGCATGCTCGGGGTGTTCTTCGGCCTGATCGCTCTGGCCTATAGCTTCCTTGCAGCTCCTGTAATCACTTACGGAGGCCACTTTATCTTTTTAGAGGCAGTAAGGGGCAAAAAACCGGATTTTGAGTACCTCATAAAAGGATTCTGGACCAACTACCTTTATATTATACTGGCAAATCTCCTGGTGACGGCTTTGGTCGTCTTGGGAATCTTTATGCTTATCGTTCCCGGGATTATTATAGGCTGCAGGCTCGTGTTCGTATCCTATATAGTGATGGACAAGAAACTTGATCCCATTGAGGCTGTTGAACTAAGCTGGAAACTTACCAGGGGACACGGATGGAGGATCTTCGCGATGGGAATCACTTCATTCTTTATCTTCATCTTCGGGATACTGATGCTGATTATCGGAGTGCTCCCCGCCATCATGTGGATATCAAGCTCTTTTGCTACACTTTACCAGTCGGTTCTGATGCAGAAGGAGAAGCCTGTTGAAGTACAGGAAGTCAGATAAATGGCTGTCCGCTTTGAAAGGCTTTATAGGGTCAAACAAGGTTTTCCCTGGAACGTCCGGCGAGGGATGACAGGCGCCTCACCCCCCATGATCACCCTGCACTATGTCATTCCGCATCCCGGTCTTCAGGGGGAGCCAGGACATATATTTTGTACTATAGTGCCTGAAAAATAAATTGTTATAGCTATTTTGGGATACAGGATGATCCATTCCAGACTCAGGCCGTAGGCCTTGAATAATTTAGGGATGGGCGCAGCCCGTCCTTATGGCCGCCAATTGATGCAAAGCCCCGTCAGGGGCGAAATAGATGGACCGGTTGGAATGCTTTTTAGGGTCTGATAGAGAGTGTTTTGTCCGGCAAAAAACATTTCGCCCCTAATGGGGCTTGACGATCGGGGGATTGCCATAAACGGGGCGTTGCCCCGCCCTGAAACATTATGCCCCTAACGGGGCTGAAAGAAGGTTTGCATTTTAAATATGCTTTTCCCCTGAAACACTTTCAGCCTGACTGACTTGTTATATTAAAATACTATTAAAATACTATTAAAATACTATTAAAAAGAAATTAAAATAGTATCAAAATGATATGTAAACACTCTTCTTGATTCTTGAAAATTCACACAGAATATACTGGTTAACGCCTCACACCTCACGCCTCACACCTCACGCCTCACGCCTCACACATTCGGTCTTCCTCCTTCGCCAAGGCTACGGAGGACACGTCCGTCTTACTTCTGTCTCCGGTCTTCTGTCTTCCGTCTCTGCACTCCTCATTTCCGTCAAAAAACATATAGCCATTTTCATAAATTTCCTAAATTTATAGTTCATATTTAAAATTCCGCTTTCATGAAAAAGAGAACTTTGGTAATCGTACTTTCCCTGCTTGTTGCCTTGCCGTATTCAATTGACGCTCAGATAGGGGGAGCTCTCAAGAACAAGCTCAACAAGGCAATCAACAAGGCTGTCGGGAACAAGGCCGACTCCGCTGTCCGGGAGAAACAGGATGAACAGTCGCCTGAGGGAAGACCGGGCCTGGGCGGTTTGCTTGGAGGTAAAACCGATGTTCCCCACAGGGATGTTTACGATTTTACGGGCAGGATCCACATGGTGATGGAGAATTACGACAAGAAGGATGTTGTCAGATCCGACTATTTCACTTACTTCAATGCCAATACCGCCAATGCCGGATTTGAGATCAGGATGCAGGATCCCGACAATGGCCAGCAGACAATTCCCACCTTTTACATTTTTGACAATGAAAACCGCGCTTTCATGATTCTGATGCAGGGCGAGGGTTCAAAGACAGGAATTATTTCCACAATACCTGATGAGTCTGAACTGGAAGCCCAGTCTGAGGGTCAGAAGGAAAAGCAGGAAAAGGCTCCAATGATCAAGAAAACGGGCAATACAAAGGTGATTGCCGGTTACAGGTGCGATGAATACAAGGTTGTGGAAGAAGACGAGGAGGGTTATTCACTTGTGTGGATGACAAATGATGTAAAGATCAGGGCCGACAAAAGGAACTGGGGCAAGACCGGCATGCCGGGCTATTACGGCTATCCGGGATTTGAGAACTCGGTTATGCTTGCACTGGAGGCTTATGACAAGAATAAAGAGCTGGAAATGAAGATGGAGACGAAGGAGATATCAGATAACTTCAAGCATTCGATATCCGCTGAAGGCTATTCATTTATCAAGATGAATTTCGGACAGGCCGGTAAAAAGTAACCCTGGTTCTAGTTTTTCGTCAGTTTTGCAAAGCGAAGCAGAAGCTTCTTCTTTCCATGGATGTTAAAGTCGACGGTTGCGGTCGTATTCGGGGGTTCTCCTTCGATTGATACGATTGTTCCGTTCCCGAATCTCTCGTGGCTGACACTGTCTCCCGTGCTGAAATCTCCGGAAGCAGAGACATTCCCTGCCGGGGTGGAATACGAAGCCTTCGGAGCAGTGATCTTCCTTAATTTTGAAGGAGTGGTGTACCTGACCTGTTCCTGTCCCATGGAGCGGGGCTCTGGTCCGGTGCGGGCCTGACTGTGGGAGAATGGCTTGCCTCCGGTCTGGGGATAATCGAGGAATTTTTTATCCATCTCAAGAATGAACCTGCTGGGACCGCTTCTCTCGAGATTGCCCCACTTGTACCTGTTGAGGGCGTAGCTCAGTGTCGCCATCTTACCTGCACGTGTCAGTGCAACATAGAAGAGCCGCCTTTCTTCCTCCAGCTCCCGTGGGTTTCCTGCCGAAAGGGGAGAGGGGAAAAGGGTGTCTTCCATTCCGACAATGTAAACATGCCTGAACTCCAGTCCCTTGGCTGAATGCATAGTCATCAGGGTTACCTTGTCGCGGTCCTCTGATTTTTCATTGTCCTGATCGGTAAGCAATGACACCGTAGCCATATAGGCCTCAAGGGATGTCGCTTCTCCATTGGTTTCGGCTGACTCCGTAAATATCTTTATTCCGTTAAGCAGTTCCTCGAGGTTTTCATAACGGCTGACTTCCTCGGGCGATTTTCCTTCCCTGAGTTCCCTGATGATCCCCGACCCCATGGCTATCTCCCTTGCCTTTATAAAAGCTTCGGCTTCAGCGGAATCCCTCCGGAATGAAGTTATGAGGCCGGTGTAAGATTTGATCTTTGCTGCAGTGCCATGGTTGAACTGTGATAAGCCTCCGGCGTTTCCCGTAATCACCTGCCAGGCTGATGCACCGGCTTCGGCAGCCAGTTCGAATATCCTGGTTACCGTGGTGTCGCCTATCCCTCTTTTCGGGTAGTTGATGGTCCGTTTCAGAGCTTCCTCATCTTCGGGGTTGATCACCATCCTGAAGTATGCCAGAATATCCTTGACCTCTTTCCTCTCGTAAAAAGAGAGGCCTCCGTATATTTTATAAGGTATGTTCTTCTTCCTGAGAGTTTCCTCAAATATCCTCGACTGGGCGTTGGTGCGGTAGAGGATGGCAAAATCGGACCAGTTAAGCTGACGGGAGTATTTCTTATCGAATATGTCCGAAGCGATGTTGAATCCCTCTTCGGTATCGGTCAGGGCCTGCATCACCTGGATGTTTTCGCCCGCTTCGTTTTTTGAGTAAACGTTTTTCCGGATCTGCCCCTCGTTATTTGCAATTACGGTGTTGGCCGCATTTACTATGGTCTGGGTTGACCTGTAGTTTTGTTCGAGTTTGAACAGCTTGTATTCGGGGTAGTCGTTCCTGAATTCAAGTATGTTCTCTATCCTTGCCCCCCTGAAGGAGTAGATGCTCTGGGCATCATCGCCGACAACGCAGATGTTTCTCCGGGCGGCAGCCAGTTTCTTTACAATCAGATACTGCGAGTAATTTGTATCCTGGTATTCGTCTACAAGTACGTAATGGAATTTTTCCTGAAAGGAGGCAAGAACATCGGGGAAATCCCTGAAAAGGATGTTTGTATTCAGCAGAAGGTCGTCAAAATCCATTGCATTTGCCCTGAAGCATCGGGCGGCGTAGGACTTATATATCTCAAACATAAGAGGCATTCTGGCGGCTTTGTCATATTCCTGAAGGCCGGCATCGGAAGCATAAATGCTTGCAGTTACAAGGTTGTTTTTTGATGCAGAGATCCTTGATGCTATCGCCCCGGGTTTATATACGCTGTCGTCAAGGCCCATTTCCTTTATTATCGACCTGATCAGACTTTTCGAGTCGGCAGAATCGTAAATTGTGAAATTCGATTTGTACCCCAGGCGGGTGCCTTCGGCCCTGAGTATCCTGGCGAAAATGGAGTGGAAAGTTCCCATCCATATGAACCTTGCCACTTCAGGATCGACAAGTGAGGAGATCCTTTCCCTCATCTCGCCCGCGGCCTTGTTTGTAAATGTAAGTGCAAGTATCCTCCACGCGGGTACCTGGTGGCGGAGGAGATGGACTATCCGGTAGGTGAGAACCCTGGTTTTGCCTGAGCCTGCTCCGGCAATAACAAGGGCCGGACCTTCAGTGTTGATTACTGCAAGCCTCTGAGCTTCATTCAGTTCCTCGAGGTACTTATCTGTCATTAACCGGTTTGATTACAGCTTAACGGGTTGCGCAAATTTAATAAATAGTACTTCTGATGTGGTTGATGTTGATAACTTGGTTTCCAAACTTATCAACATTATCTTTATACTTGTAACGCGTTATAACAAAGATTCCGGTATAACGTTATCAGGTAGAAACATGAACTTTATCAGGGTTTCATAACAGGTTTCCTGCTAAGGTTCCAAAAGTAAAACAAAGAGTGCGAATCCGGTTATTGATTGCAGCAATTCTGTTATCTCCGGTTGCCATGGGCCAGATTACGGCGCCGGGGATGAATTCGGTGAGGTACACTAACTATCCTTCAGCTCCTGCCATTAAGGATCCCGTATTCTTTTACTGCAATTCACAGGGAACTGCATCTGCATCCCTGAACGCGGTAAGCCCCGGGGGAACAGGTCCGTTCACTTTCTCGTGGTTCAGGTGGAGCGATGCAACCAGGGGCTTTACGGTACCGGTAAGTTCGGAGACAGGGGTGATGAACTCAACAGTCACCGGACTCGGAGAGGGCGGATACCGTGTTAACATAAGCAACAGCCCGGGCTACAGCACATCCCTTACCGCATGGATTTTTTACGATAGTCCGCCCGGAGCATCGGCCAGACTTGCTAACAATACCTGCGACTATGTGGCGCTCGATGGCGATACATCGTCGGTTATAAGAAGATTTTATTACAGGGACCCTTTAAACGGGAATATCCAGGGACTGAAAAACGAGCTGACTTTTACCTGGTCATCCGACCCTGAATCGGTAATACCCTATCCTTCAATTGAGCTGAATCCCATTACTTTCACGCCGCCTCTCGACGATGTGACCTACAAGCTGACAGTTAACAGCCTCGGATGCGCCAGCGAAGCGACATTCTTCTACGAGTCGATCCATGTAAAGGCCGATTTTACAGTCAGTCCGGCCAACGGTGAGGCTCCTCTCGAAGTGGCCTTCACCGACAAGTCTGTAAGGGCTGCAACTTATTTCTGGGAATTCGGTGATGATTCAGTGTCGGCTCAGAAAGACCCCGGCCCCCATACCTACTATATACCCGGCGAGTATTCGGTGAAACTGACTGTTGAGAGCCAGCTTCACTGTGTCGATTCGCTGAGGATCGACGACATTGTTGTGGAACCCTCGGCGCTGGCAATACCAAATGTATTCACTCCTAACGAAGACGGCCTTAACGACAAATTCATGATCGACAAGCGATCGCTGAGGTACGTGAGTGTTGTGGTGTTCAGCCGTAATGGAACCAGGGTATACGATTTCCATGGCGAGGGACCAGTTCTGAAGGAATGGGACGGATGGGACGGCAACGTGGGAAACACATCAGCAAAAGCAAGCCCAGGCGTTTATTATTACATTATCAAAGCCCTCGGCTGGGATGACGTGAAATACGACAGCAAGGAATACAGGGGATTCGTCTATCTCTACAGATGATGATTGCCGGCGGTACGCGGTACGCGGTACGCGGAGTGCGGTACGCGGCGTGCGGCTCAGGGCTCAGGGCACAGGGCAACAGCCAACAGCCAACTGCGAACTTCTTGCCTTAACGCCTTCTTGCCTTCCCGCCATTACGCCATTACGCCATTACGCCATTACGCCATTACGCCATTATATGCTTATCTTCCTTTTTCTTCCTTCAACCTCCCATTCTCCGGTTACCATCCCTCTTTCTGCAACATAAACGGTATTATAGCGGTCAACGGTAGGACAAATATGGAAGGGAATGCAGTAGAGGATATCACCTATGTTCAGTTTTTCTTCTTTCCCGGGTCTGATGACCATATGTTCCTCGTTGTGGGTTATAAATTCGTAATTTTCCATTCCCAGTATCTTAATCCTGGGATGGGGCATCTCAGAAGCTACAGCCTTTGTTCCCAGATCAATGCATACCAACCCTTCAGCAGGCTTGCTTACAACCCTTGCAAGCAGAACAGCTGCATGAAGAAACTGAAGGTCGGCAAACGAGGAGCTGTATCCATAATCCCACAGGGTTGCAGTGCCAGGACTTACTTCCACTCCTTCACGGGCTGCATGAATGGTGAAAGTTGGCGTTCCGCCTGCAATAATCCTTAATTTATAACCGTCTGACCTCAGTTCCGTTATCATGGGTCCGACAGTTCCGTAGGCTTCATCGCACATTTGCTTCCTGATTGTAAAGTCACTCTCATGCAAATGTCCGTCATACACATGGAGACCCTGAGGATCAAGCCCCGGCAGGCTTTTCAAAATTCTGAACAAATGAAGGGCTTCCTGCCCGGGCGCTATCCCGGTCCTGTTCATGCCGTTATTTATGTCAATCCATACTTTGGCCGGAATGCCAAAAACGGCTGACATTTCAGAAAGCTTTGCTGCAACTTCCTCACTATCGACGAGACAGGAAACAGACACTCCGGGGTATTTCTTCTGAAGCTCAAAGTACCTTCTTATATTGGGCCCCACAGTCTGATAGGCCAGCAGTATCTCATCAGGTCCGGATTCTGCAGCTACCTCGGCTTCAGCAATGGTGGCGCATTTAAACCTGGTGATGCCGTGTTTCATCATCATCCGGACAATCTCAGGCATCTTGTGAGTTTTGACATGAGGCCACAGCAGAGATTTATCCTGAACCGAAGCTATCATTCTTTCAATGTTTTCCCCAATCCTTTCAGGATAAATCAGTAGAGCAGGAGAATTTACCTCGTCCGGATTTGATATTCTGAACCATTGATTTGAATCCGTTACCATCGTGTCAGCTTTTAAGTTCGAACATTGCTTCTATCTCTGCAGCGATTCCGGATGGAAGAAACATACCCACAGCGCTTCTCACACCAATTCCGTCATCAGGGCCGAACACTTCAGCCATGAGTTCGCTGAACCCGTTTATCACGGCAGGGTGCTGTTCGAATTCAGGCGTGCAGTTCACCATTCCCAGGGTCTTCACTATCCTGCGGATCCTGTTAAGATCGCCGATATTGGCCTTTATTATTGAAAGCATTGCGAGCCCGACCTGTCGTGCGGCAAGTTTACCTTCCTCAAGGGTCAGGTCGGAGCCGACCTTTCCCTTTATCAATGAGCCATCTGATCTGGAGGGACTGGTGCCGGAGATATAAAGGTAATTGCCTGCTATAAGAACCGGTTTATACACCCCCATCGGTTTGGGAGCAGGAGGCAGTTCGAGCCCCAGTTCAATGATCGTTGTTTCGGGATCTTTTTCCATGATTTTAATATAAGTTTAAATGATTGTCGGGAATCATGCATAAAAAGTTAGCAATAATTTATTGTAATCTCAATATCTTAATAATAAATAAGTTGACTTTAAATTCTGTTGACTCACTTTTTCTTTCAGCATCTCACTTACCCCCTTTCTTATTTCCCCCACGGGGGAAATGATTCCTCCATTGAAAACTCCTGCACTTAAAGGGAATATCTGGCAAGTGAGAATAATTAGTCCTGTTGCCAGGATCCTACAGTGGTGATAAGCCCTGCCTTCTGCCCATTTTCGTTTATCAAATATTGAAATTCGGAATTCTTTCCGCCTATAGCAGAATTTACAGGCCCCTTCCCCCCTGGGGGAAGGCTGGGGAAGGGGGTATAAACAATAAAGAATAAGAGTTTTAGTCATCATTGCCGATAGTTATTTAAGTTTAATATAAGGTGTTTAGGTTTAATTATTACCTGCAATGAAATTTAAAATTATCAATTAATTGTTAAACACCCCCTTCCCAACCTTCCCCCAAGGGGGACGGGGCCCCGGCAAAGCCTTTCCCCCCTGGGGGAAACGGGAAAGGGGGTCATGGAGCTGCCAGTTCACCCTTAAATATCGTCACTGCCTGTCCCGCTATCTCAACCCTGTCACCATGAAGTGATACCTTTAATATGCCCCCACGGGCTGACACCTGGTGCGAAGTGAACTCCTTCTTTCCTGTCTTTCCGTTCCAGAAAGGCACCAGGGCGCAATGGGCGGAACCGGTAACAGGATCTTCGTCGATACCGACGGCGGGCGCAAAGCATCTTACCGTGAAGTCGAACCGCGGATCGGACGAAGGAGCTGTTACAATCAGATCACCCCACGGAGAATGCCTCAGGGCGGCAAAGTCGGGTTTCAGGCTCCTTACTTCTTCTTCGCTCCCGAGAAGTACAAAAGCCCAGCCGTGAGCAGTCCTGTGAAATTCTTTCGGGGTGACTCCAATGTATCTGCATAGTTCTTCCGGTATATCAGCCTGAACCAGCCCGTAGGAGGGAAAATTCATTGTTATCCATTCATCCGCCAGCCGGATCTCAAGCATACCGGCCAATGATGAATAAATGATGGTTTCATTTTTACCCGCCATTCCGGTGCTGAACATAATGTGTGCTGAGGAAAGAGTCGCGTGTCCGCACAAAGGTATTTCAGAAGAGGGGGTAAAGTACCGGATATTCCAGTTACCGTTGCCCTTCCATAAAAAGGCAGTCTCCGGAAGGTTCATCTCGGCGGCGATGTTCTGCATCCATTCGCGGGGCATTTCTTTTCCCGGGAAACATACGCCTGCCGGATTTCCTTTGAAAGGTTCTGTTGTAAAAGCGTCTGCCTGGAATATTAATCTATCGTTTTGCATTGTTTCCGATTATTCGTTGACTATCCGTCCGCAGTTCGCCGGTAAATTTCGTGTTTTTACCCGGTTTATTTGAAGTCTTAACTATGAAAACTTTGTAAACTAAAATAGTTTTCTCATTTTTGCCAAGCAATTTTGAATAATGGATTACAGGCAGAAAATACTTGATGAGGCAGCAGACATGTTCAGGATTTACGGGATAAGAGCCGTGACGATGGATATGCTTGCTTCGAGAATGAGTATTTCGAAAAGAACCATCTATGAAGTATTCAGGAACAAGGATGAGTTGCTAAAGGGTGTCCTGAAGTGCATGGCGGAAAAGCAGAGTGCGATTTCTCACAAATACTTCGGGGAATCTGAAAATGTAATTGAAGCAATATTCAAAATGATGGATATGATGTTTGAGCATTTCAGGAATATGTCGCCAGCGTTTCGCCTTGATATGAGACGAATAAAAAGGGAACTGGGGGATTATCCCGACGTGATGAAGGAGATTCCCTATTTCTCGAACAATGCGGAGATACTAAACAGGGGTATCAGCGCAGGTGTTTTCAGGGAGGATATAGATATTGAGATAACAAGCAGGCTGATGCTTGAAATACTGAAGATGTCGCACGACCAGGAACTCTTTCCGCACGAGAATGTGGATTTTGCTGATTCGGTGAGAGGTTTTTACATCAATTTCCTGAGGGGCATATCCACACCGAAGGGTCTTGATCTGATAAACCTGTATGATAAGAAAACGAAGGATCAGAATTGAGAGGAAAAAGGAGATTAATTGAATAATATAATAATGAAGATGATAAGAAAAGTTTTAACTGGAACAGTGCTCGTGTCCTTTTTGTCGTGGACAGGAGTATTTGCGCAGCAGGGTACGGACGTATTAAAGCTTTCCCTTACTGAGGCTCAGGATTACGCCCTGTCGCACAACAAGGCGGTGATAAATGCCAGGGCCGATGTCGAGGTCTCTAAGGCTGCGCTGTGGGAAACCATTTCAGCAGCTCTTCCCCAGGTAAGCATGTCGGCCACCTTTGCCGACAACCTGAAGCTTATGACAACCCTTCTTCCCGGTGAATTCTTCGGACAGCCGGGAACAAAGATACCTGTCTCATTCGGGAGTCAGTTCAACACAAGCGCATCGATGGATGCCAGCCTCCTCCTTTTCAATGCACCCTTGTACATTGGAATTGAAACAACCCGCCTTGCCCAGAAACTTTCACAGCAAAGTCTTCAGAAATCGGAGCTTGATACGAAGGAATCAGTCAGTACTGCATATTTTCTGATACTTGTTACCGAAAGGTCGCTGCAACTGCTCGAGGAGAACATTGAAAACATGAATGAATTAATGAAATCGACCAGATCGATGTTTGCAGCAGGTATGGCCGAATCGACCGATGTCGACCAGATGGTAATAAATGTAACACAGGTTGAGAACAGCAAGACTGCCCTTGAGAGGTCTGTAGAACTGAATTATAATCTGTTGAGGTTTCAGCTTGGTGTCCCGGCTGGTACAGTCTTAAACCTGACTGAAACCCTTGAGAGTCTGACCGAAGCAATAAACGTTGAGGTATTGTTGTCGCAGGAATTTGATCACAGGCAGAATATCGACTTTATGCTCGTTGAGGGCCAGGAGATGATCTCCGAGCTCACTCTCAAATCGCAGAAAGCTTCGACTCTTCCTACTCTTGCAGGTTTTTACAACTATGGGAAAAACGGAATGGGCGACAAGATAAACGACCAGCGATGGTTTGACAACTCAATGATCGGTGTCAACCTTTCGGTTCCGATTTTTGCCGGCGGCCAGAGACATTCAAGGATAAAGCAGGCACAGATCAATCTTGAAAAGGCAAGGACTACAAAAGAGCTGGTCGCCGAACAGCTTCTGCTCCGGGAAAGTCAGCTCAGGTACAACCTGGTAAATGCTAACCTTCAATACATAAGTCAGAAAGATAATCTTGAAGTATCTAAAAGGGTTTATGAGAGTACCGAAAACAAGTTCAGGCAGGGTATGGCTTCCAGCATCGATCTCACGCAGGCTAGTAACCAGTATCTGCAGGCCGAAAGCAACTATCTTTCAGCCCTGATGGACCTGCTTCAGACCAAGGTCGCACTCGACAAGCTTTTAAACAATATCTAATTACGAAATAACACCAGGAACAATGAAATACTTAAGGACAATTCAGGCAATTCTGGCAGGCGGGCTGATACTTACAGCCTGTTCACCCAATAAAGGAAATGATCTGGCCGCCTCAAGGATAGCCCAGGCTTCGGAAAAGACGGCTGTGCCTGTGAGAGTTGAGACTCTTGCAAAGACCAAAATTTCCAGGACTATCGATTACACTGCAACTGTTCTTCCTTTTGAGGAGGTCAACATGGCTCCGGCGACTCCGGGAAGGATCGAAAAGATTTATGTTGAAAACGGCGACAGGGTTAACAAGGGCGATCAGCTTTTCCTGATGGACCGTTCGCAGCTGTATCAGCTTAAACTGCAACTGGCCAGCCTTGCGAAGGACCTCTCGAGGCTTGATACACTCATGGCCACCGGAAGCGCAAAACAGCAGCAGTATGACCAGCTCAAAACACAATATGACGTTACGAAGACCAATGTGGATTTCATGGAGGAGAACACTCTGCTGAAAGCTCCGTTCAGCGGGATCATAACGGGAAAATACTTCGAGGACGGGGAGATTTACTCAGGAACCCCCACAACTACCACCGGAAGGTCAGCTGTAGTGACACTGATGCAGGTTAATCCGCTGAAGGTCGAAGTGGCAGTATCGGAACAGTATTATCCCCTGATAAAAAGGGGAATGAAGGCAAGCATTACAGCCGACGTGTACAATGATCAGGTTTTCACCGGAACCGTATTCAGGAAAGCTCCGACAGTCAGTTCGGCAACCAGGACCTTTATTGCCGAGATAGAGCTTCCCAACAGGAATGATCTTCTGAAACCCGGGATGTTCGTAAGAGTGTCGATGGACCTCGGAGAAGTCGAGACTTTCGTTGTACCGGCTGCTTCGGTGCTGATGCAGGAGGGTACAAATATCCGGTACGTTTTCACCGAGGATCAGGGTATCGCAAAACGGATCGAAGTTATAATAGGAAAAAGATTTGACGACCAGCTTGAGATTATTTCAGATAATCTAAGCGAGGGGAGCAGACTTGTGACAGAAGGCCAGTCGAAACTTCTGAACGGGGATAAGCTTGAGATAATGCAATAAGTAATACATTAGAAATAAGATGAGCATATACAGCACTTCTGTCAACAGACCTGTAACAACCATCCTGATTTTCGTCGGGCTGATGGTTATGGGCCTATATTCACTGACGCAGCTGCCGGTCGACCTGTTCCCGGAAATAGAACTTCCGTTCGTGGGTGTTGTCACCACATACCCCGGGACAAGCGCGTCGGATATTGAAACCAATATTACACGACCGGTCGAGGATGCCCTCAACTCTGTCTCCAATCTGAAGGAGATGACATCAACTTCAAGCGACGGATTTTCGATGATATTCATGAATTTTGAATACGGGACAAACCTCGATGAGGCGACGAACGACATCAGGAGTAACCTCAGTTTCATTGAGAACTATCTTCCGGAGGATTCCGAAAAGCCAACTGTCATGAAATTCAACTCCAGCATGATACCCATTATCTTCTATGCAATTACCGCACAGGAGAGTTACAGGGGCCTGGAGAAGATTCTTGATGAGAAAATAGTTAATCCCCTTAACAGGATTGAGGGTGTCGGATCAGTAAGCCTGGCAGGTGTACCCGGAAGAAAGGTTTACATTGATGTTGATCCGAGGAAAATGGAGGCCTACCACCTCACTATAGAACAGATTGGGGGAGTACTTGCAGCCGAGAACATGAATATGCCTGCAGGCTATATCGAAATGGGCCAGACCGATTATCCTCTCAGGATACAGGGAGAATTCCCGGAGAGCGAGATCATTAAGGATATTGTTGTAAGCAGTTACAATGGCAATAATGTTTACCTGAAGGATGTGGCAGTGGTGCGCGATACAATCCGCGAGACCAAGCTTGATATCCGGGTAAATGGCCGTCAGGGCATGACGATGTATGTACAGAAACAGTCAGGAGGCAATACCGTAAAGGTAACCAGGGAAATAGAGGAAGCTCTCCAAACCCTCGAGAAGGATCTGCCGTCTGATGTCAGGATCGAAAAGATGTTCGACAGTGCTACCTTTATCAAGGACTCTGTGAACAACCTTACCGAGACCCTCCTGTATGCAGGTATCTTCGTTATCCTTGTTGTGCTTTTCTTCCTTGGAAGATGGAGGGCAACACTGATTATTATTGTAACAATCCCGATATCACTCGTTGTAGCATTCATATACCTGTTTATCACCGGAGAGTCGGTAAATATAATCTCGCTGACATCGCTCTCGATAGCCATCGGGATGGTGGTTGACGATGCGATAGTCGTACTGGAGAATATCACAAAACACGTGGAGAGGGGAAGCAGGCCGAGAGAGGCCGCCATCTATGCAACCAACGAGGTGTGGCTGGCTGTTATAGTATCAACACTTACAGTAGTGGCCGTGTTCTTCCCTCTTACATTCGTAACCGGCCTTACAGGCGTGCTTTTCAAACAGCTGGGTATGCTTGTTACAATCACCATCCTGACGTCAGTGGTTGCGGCAATCACCCTGACACCTACAATGAGCGCCCTGTTGCTCAAATGGTATCCGATACGGCAGAACGCACCTTTCTGGACCTATGACGGAAGTATTCGCAAGTGGCTTGACACCTTCGATGGTTTTTATGGAAGAACCATCCACTGGGTTCTTCATCACAAGAGGTTTACAGTTATCGCTGCAATCCTCGTTTTCGCCGGATCAATGCTTCTGTTCATTTTCATTGATACTGAGTTCTTCCCGCAAGCCGACCAGTCGCGGGTTACAATGACAGTGGAATTGCAGACAGGCACAAGAGTAGATGAAACATTGAAGACAACCGACAAGATTGACAAGATCCTTCAGGCCAAGTACCCTGAAATTGAATTGCTGTCGTCATCGACCGGGGTCGATGAGGAAGGAGGCTTATCATCAATGTTCGGAGCCGGAGGGACTCATGTTATTACCTACACCCTCAGTCTTGTCGATCAGGAAGATAGAGAGAAGGATATTACAACTATTGCTGAAGAGATGAGGGCCGATCTGGCCGGAATCCCTGAAATAATTGACTATTCGGTTAGCTCTTCTCAAGATATGGGCTCATTCGGTGGCAACACCGTCGATGTTGAAATATATGGTTACAATATCTCTGAGACCAATATTGTTGCCGAGGAAATTGCAGCCAGGATCAGGAAACTCCCGGGAGCAAAGGATGTGACAATCAGCAGGGACAAATCAAAGCCTGAACTTCAGATAATTCTTGATCAGAGCAAGATGATAACAAACGGACTCAACACGGCCACCGTTTCAATGGCAATCAGGAACAGGGTAGGCGGTATGACTGCCACCAAACTCAGGCAGGCGGGCGACGAGTACGATGTTGTGGTCAGGTTCGAGGAGAAAGCCAGGCAGACGCTGACTGATATAGAGAATATAGGTATCACCAACCCGGCCGGACAGGTCATTAGACTTGCCGAGATTGCCCAGATCAAGGAATACTGGGCTCCGCCAAGCATTCAAAGGCAAAGGAGGGAAAGGATAGTAATGGTTTCATTCACACCTTACAAGGAATCCCTCACAGTACTTCAGACTGAGGTTCAAAAGATTATTGATGAGACCAGTATACCATACGGTGTTATGGTTCAGATTTCCGGAGCCATAGAAGAGCAGATGGAAGCTTTTATGGATATAGCATTCCTGATACTGGTGAGTCTGGTCCTGGTTTACCTGGTGATGGCATCTCAGTTCGAATCGCTCAAGATGCCACTTATAATCATGATTGCCATCCCGTTCGCATTCTCGGGTGTGGCCATTGCCCTCTTCCTTACCAGCACCACACTGAGCGTTATCTCGGCAATCGGAGCTGTAATGCTGATCGGTATCGTTGTGAAGAACTCGATTGTGCTGGTTGACTTTATCAACCTCATGAGGGAAAGGGGACATGAGCTGTATGAGGCTGTTGAAATCTCGGGAAGATCGAGGCTGAGGCCCGTCCTTATGACATCACTTACAACAATCCTCGGAATGCTTCCCCTTGCATTGAGCACGGGCTCTGGTTCTGAACTGTGGAAACCCATGGGTATTGCAGTTATCGGAGGACTTGTCTTTTCAACGCTTGTTACCCTTGTTGTGGTACCCGTAACCTATGTTCTTTTTGCCAGAAAGGGAGAAAGGAACAGACACCTGGCTCTTTATTCCGAAATGGATTTCCTTGAGGAAGGAAACGACAATGCCAGATAGCGC
This sequence comes from Bacteroidales bacterium, assembly GCA_049294075.1. Taxonomy (GTDB): domain Bacteria; phylum Bacteroidota; class Bacteroidia; order Bacteroidales; family VadinHA17; genus LD21. The sequence continues at coordinate 15,866 of JBAQCK010000188.1, forward strand.
GGACCACTTGATTTACAACAAAATAAAAAACAATTTGGAATGAAAGCTGTAATGATAATATTTAACCAGGCTCACACCGAAAGAATTGAGTACCTGATGGAAAAACTGGGGTTAAGAGGTTATTCATTGTGGGAAAACGTTCAGGGAAGAGGAACCGGCTCAGGGGTTCCGCACCTTGCGACTCATGCCTGGCCCGAGATCAACAAAAGCCTTCTTATGATAGTCGACGATGAAAAAGTGGATCCTGTTCTCGCCGCGGTGAAGAAAATTGATTCAATAAATGAAGAAGTAGGGATAAGAGCCTTTGTATGGGATGTTCTGAAAACAGTTTAGTCAATAAATCAGACTAAGCTGAGGGCTGACAGAAATGTCAGCCTTTTTTTGTCGTACCTTATGGAAAAAGGTGGTCAATGACAGAAAAAACATATAAAAAATAAAAGTACCCCTATTTAAAAAGGGGGGTAAATAATAAAAAATACTTAAATTTTGGAAAAAGGTATAAAAATATGGGGGTATAACAAAAATAAATATATTTTTACGACGAAATTTTATTATGAACCTTAAAAAAATTAATCATGAAAAATCTGAAGTGTTCAATTGCAGGATGGGTATTGGTTGTATTAATTATTATTTTTTTACCGCAACAGGTCAGTGCACAGGTGGAGCAGAATTCAAAATTCAGCGTTAATGCCGATCTGTTCAGTAATTACATCTGGAGGGGATCAAAACTTGGAACAGGCCCTGCATTTCAACCTTCGGTAAAATTCTCTGATGGAGGATTGACAGTGGGTGTCTGGGGTTCTTTCGATGCAAATGGTTATTCTGAAGCTGATCCATATATTTCTTATTTCTTTCCGTTTGGGCTGAGTCTCGGTTTGACCGACTATTACCTGCCTGATCTGCAGTTTTTCGAAACGTCGGAAGCAATTGGCAGTCACGCACTGGAATTTAATGGAGGATTTTCAAAAGGAGGGTTCTCACTGAGCGCCAACTATATTTTCAATGAAGCGGGTGGTATTGCTTCTGCAGGAGGCGATAAATACTTTCAGGTTGGTTATGCTTTCAGTAACCTCGGCCTGTTTGCCGGAGCCGGCGACGGATGGCACACTTCTGACGGGGAGTTCAACCTCTGTAATGTCGGAATAAGTACATCAAAAGTACTTCAGATTACAGAGAAGTTTTCAATACCTGTAACCGGCCAGGTCATCTTCAATCCCGACAGGGAAACGCTTTATGTGGTTGCCGGAATTTCATTCTGATCTAAAATTCAATTTTTTAAACTATAAGACAATGAAAATGAAGAAAGTTGAAGTCGTAATAAGAAAGTCCAAATTTGATGAGGTCAAAGTGGCATTACACGAGATTGGAGTTGAGTTCATCACTTTCTGGGATGTCCGCGGTACGGGCAAGGCAACTGAGGAGCGTGTTTACCGCGGTATTGCATATGATACAAGTACAATCGAAAGAATATTTGTCACTTTTTTTTGTCGCGAAAAATATCTCGATCCGGCCATTCAGGCAATTCTCAAATCGGCCAAAACCGGGGAGGTCGGTGATGGAAAAATATTCATATCTGATATTATAGATGCGTACAGGATCAGAACCGGTGAACGAGGGGATAAAGCAATGTACCTTGATGGAGAAGAGTAAAAACTTAAAACTTTATTAAAATGACAAATACATTATTACTTGCGGATATTTGGAGTTCGCTGGGAATGGAACTTGAAGAGTTCACGTTTTCAATAAACACTATCTGGGTACTTATCACCGCGGCATTTGTATTCTTTATGCAGGCCGGGTTCAGCCTTGTAGAGGCCGGATTTACCCGTTCGAAAAACACCACTAATATTCTTTTTAAAAATTTAATGGATTTCGTTTTAGGAACTATTGTTTTCTGGGCAATCGGATTCGGCATTATGTTTGGCACCAGGAACGGTTTCTGGGGAGGGATTGACCTTTTTACGAGGAATACTTACAGGAGTGATATGCCTGATATGGCTTTCCTTATTTTCCAGACGGTTTTTGCAGCAACAGCTTCAACAATTGTATCGGGCGCAATGGCTGAAAGAACGAAGTTCAACGCTTACCTTATATACAGCGTAATAGTCACGCTGATAATATATCCGGTTTCCGGGCATTGGGCCTGGGGTGGCGGGTGGCTGAGCCAGATGGAAGTACCGTTCCACGATTTTGCAGGTTCCTCGGTTGTTCATATGGTTGGAGGAATGGCTGCCATGATGGGAGCACTTGTCCTTGGTCCGCGTATTGGTAAATATGATAAGAATGGAAAAGCAAAAGCCATCCCCGGCCACAGCATATCATTGGCAACACTTGGAGTATTTGTACTTTGGTTAGGTTGGTTCGGGTTCAATCCGGGTTCGCAGTTGGCTGCAGCCGGCAAAGTCAACGCCACTGCAATCTCCCTGATCTTTGTCACAACAAATATCGCGGCTGCAGGAGGTGCATTATCAACGATGCTTTTTGTATGGCTTAAGTACGGCAAGCCCACTCTCAGTATGACCCTCAACGGTGTGCTGGCCGGACTTGTTGCGGTAACGGCCGGTTGTGATGCAGTATCGCCTGCCGGTGCATTGATTATTGGTCTGATGGCAGGAATTCTTGTTGTCCTCTCGGTTGAGCTCTTTGATAAAGTAATTAAAATTGATGACCCGGTTGGTGCGATTTCAGTTCATGGAATTTGCGGAGCTTTCGGTACACTTATGGTGGGATTCTTCTCAACAAGCCAGGGCTTGCTGTACGGAAACGGTGGTCAACTTCTCAAAAGTCAGCTTATCGGGGTTGGTTCAATAGCCCTTTGGGCGATCACCGCCGCATTTATACTTTTCAGACTTCTTAAATATCTGAATGGACTCAGGGTTGAGAAAAGGATTGAAGAGGAGGGACTTGATGTTTATGAACATGGGGAGACAGCTTATAATAATTAGGAACGACTGGATTTAAGTTTGTGTCATTTTGGGTTAGTTGGTTAAAAATGAAGATCCCCGGTTATGCCGGGGATCTTTATTTTTATCAAGATAGTGAGATATTTCAGTTATTCTTCTTCCTCCTCTTCGGTATAGGCTTTGATCACAGCATCCTGGACTTCGCCCGGTACCTGGGCGTATTCCGCGAATTTCATTGTGTACATTGCGCGGCCTCCTGTTATTGAGCTGAGCGCGGTGGAATACTTGTTCATTTCTGCCAGGGGCACTCTTGCCTTGATAACCTCGAGCCGCTTGTGACTCGACATCCCGAGCACCATTCCGCGCCTGCCCTGCAGGTCGCTGATTACATCTCCCATCCTGTCGGAAGGAACCATGATCTCAACGTCGTATATTGGCTCAAGGATCTTTGGTCCGGCATTCTTGAAGGCTGTGCTGAAGGCATTTCTTCCTGCAAGCCTGAAGGATATTTCGTTCGAGTCGACAGGGTGCATTTTGCCGTCATAAACATATACGCGGATGTCGCGGGCGTAGGAACCGGTCAGAGGGCCTATTTCCATCTTTTCCATTATACCCTTCAGGATGGCCGGCATGAACCTTGCATCGATCGATCCGCCGACTATGCAGTTTACATAGATAAGCTTGCCTCCCCAGTCGAGATCGACCTCTTCCTTGGCTCTTATAGAAAGCTTGATTTCCTTGTTGCCGAATTTCATCATTGTCAGTTCAGGGCTTCCTTCCACATAGGGCTCGATAATAAGGTGCACCTCACCGAACTGACCTGCCCCTCCTGATTGTTTTTTGTGCCGGTAATCAGCCTGGGCTGATTTGGTGATGGTTTCGCGGTAGGGTATTCTCGGCGGATTATAACTGGTAGGTATCTTATAGATGTTGTCGAGGTGCCATTTCATTATATTAAGGTGATATTCTCCCTGGCCATGGACTATTATCTGTTTCAGTTCCTTTGAATATTCAATAATTATCGTGGGGTCCTCGAGGTGTATTTTGTTGAGAGATTCTCCAAGCTTTTCATCATCACTCTCGCTCTGAGCTTTTATGGCAATACGATATTTAGGTTCGGGGAATCTTACTCCCTCGTATTTCCAGTCGTTACCCGGAGCGTTGAGGGTGTGGCCGGTTTTTGTATTCTTGAGCTTCACGAAAGCCCCAATGTCTCCTGTATGGAGTTCCGGAACCCTGGTCCTGTTCTTGCCTGCGCAGACATAGAGTTGCGACAGTCTCTCCTTGACGCCGTTGGATGTATTAACCACATCGAGGTTCTCTGTAATTTTTCCGGAGTAAACCCTGAAGTAGTTGATTTCACCTATATGCTCTTCGATTGAGGACTTAAAAACATAAACAGAAGCAGGGCCGGCCGGGTTGGCTTTGACCTCTGCACCATTGCTGTTAACGGGGGCAGGCATGTCGGTAATTGAAGGAGCTTCGCTTATTATGAATTCCATCAGCCTGTCGATGCCCATATTATCTTTTGCCGATATGCAAAAAACCGGAAAAAGCCCCCTTGTGAGAAGTCCTTTTGCTATACCTTTCTTTATTTCTTCTTCTGAAAGGGAGTCGTTTGAGAAAAATAATTCCATCAGTGATTCGTCGCTTTCAGCAGCTTTCTCAACAAGGGCTGAATGAAGTTCTTCAGCCTTTTCCATCTGATCGGCAGGGATATCGAGAACTTTTGCAGCTCCGCCTTCTTTGGGATACTGGAGCATTTTCATCCTGAGAACGTCGATGACGGAGTTGAATCCCACGCCTTCATTGACCGGATACTGGATAATAGTCACGTTGTTGCCGAAGCGGTCCTTCATCATCTCGATCGACTTGTCAAAATTGGCTTTCTCGTGATCGAGGCCGTTAACAGCTATTATAAGCGGTTTATTAACATTCTCGGCATGCCGGAAATGAATTTCCGATCCTACTTCCACCCCGTTCTGAACATTTATGGTCAGCACCGCGCAATCGGAGGCATAGAGGGAGGAGATAACGCCTCCGCTGAAATCGTCGAGACCCGGAGTATCGAGAATGTTTATCTTCTTGTTCTGAAATTCCGTGTACATCACGGTCGAAAACAGGGAGTTGCCGTTCTCATGTTCGATCGGACGATAATCCGAAACTGTGTTTTTGCTTTCAATAGCGCCTCTTCTTTCTATTACTCCTCCATTGAAGAGCATGGCTTCGGCAAGCAGGGTCTTGCCCGATCCTGAGTTGCCGATAAGCGCAATGCCCTTGATCTGATCTGTCTGATAGATTTTCATGTCTGGGTGGATGTTTATATTTTATATTATATAATCCTGATTTAGAGTGGGCAAAAATAATAAATTTTTAAAAACTGTTCAGTCAAGGGTACATAATTAAGAAATATTTATTTTCTTTGCACCAGTTTTTTGAAATGCAGGAGTACCGGTTTTTCCTTCGAGGTAAGTTTACAAAACGAATATTCATTGCGGAAAAGTCGGGAAGAAACCTGTTTATAACTTACAAAATTAAGTAAGATATTTCATTTTGGAAGACGTTTAAGA
>JBAQCK010000189.1:0-11702 GCA_049294075.1 Bacteroidales bacterium
AAATAATACGGTCTGAGATACCGGGGAAATTTTTATGTAGCCAAACAAAAAACTTTCCCTGATAGGTTAAAACTAAATCTTTATCCCGGTTTATCGTAGCGAGCGCAATTATTCGCGCTACTTTCTCAGCAGACATCATTTTTGCTTCGTCTCTTGGTAATTCGATTTGAGGTATTCCGTTTTTGTCAAGGGCAAATTTTCTAATATTTGAAGTAGTGAAATTGGGATGGACTATTAAAACATGCAATCCTTTGCTTTGGTTTTCAAGTCGTAATGTATTAAGAAAACCGTCCATTGCATGTTTAGATGCTGCGTAACCAGTTCTACCGGGCAGAGGAGTAAGTCCTGTTATAGATGACATGCCAATAATTGTTCCCTTTTGCATTAGTAGATAAGGCAATGCAAACTTGGTGCAATATACCGTCCCGAAAAAATTAGTGTCCATTATTTCTTTTATTACCTTCAAATCGAGTTCTTCAAAATTTGCCCTCATAGATATACCGGCATTATTAATCAGTATATCTATTTTACCAAAAATTTCAATTGTTTTTTCTATCAGCCGTCTACAGTCGTTGATGTTTTGAACATCTGTTTTAACGGATAAACATTCCCCCCCTTTTTTCCTAATCTCATTCTCAATTATTTTTAGTTCATTTTCTCTGCGTGCAGCCAGAACAACTTTTGCTCCCCTTACTGCAATTTCATAAGCGCATGCTTTTCCTATACCAGATGAAGCGCCTGTAATGATGACAACCTTATCAACAAACCATGTTTGCTCTTTAAAGTTGTATCTAAAAAGGCTTCTTGTTCTCATGATATTATAATATTTGACTATTATAGTTTATTGGTCAAATATAGCTATTTTTTATTTGATTCCAAATTTTTCAATGATGTGTCGGCTATAATAATGTACCTATCATATAACACATGTACCCGTTAGGGTATATTAATGTTCATATTTAATATTTTTATACCCGAAAGGGTATATTATATATAATATTTACTATCTTTATACCCGGAAGGGTATAGAAATGGCAGAAACATCGATGTTACTATCGGACTTTTTGAAAGAGAAACGGAAAAAGCTAAAGCTTACACAACTACAGCTTGCTGAGAAAGCAGGTGTTGGGCTTCGATTTGTCCGTGATATTGAACAAGGTAAAACTACACTTAGGATGGACAAAGTAAACCAGGTACTAAAGCTATTTGGGCAGGAACTTGGACCACAACCAGTAAACCGTGAAAAACTTTTACCGGGATGAGAAAAGCAAAAGTCTATATGCACAATGAATTGGCCGGTCTTTTAATTGAGAACGAAGAAAGTTATTCTTTCAAATATGAAGAGAATTATCTGACCTCAAAATGGAGAATACCGCCATTATCCGCAAGGCAGCCCGTGACCTGATGGTGATATACCATTTCACGGTTACGAAGAGGATCCGGAAGATTGAAAAGCTGCCAATAACGAATGTTCAATATTTTATCTTTTGGAAGCCGACACTTGAATTTTAAAAGTCATATTAACATTACACGGGGAAGTAAACACAAGGATCTCACTTGAATTGGAATCGTCCGCTGCTTTAAGTGTTGTGGATCCGGAAGGGGATTCTCCTGTCAGATCATTCCTTTCTTCCATTTCTATTCTCCTTTTCAAACTTTCTGCACTTTGCATTTTAATCGGGTTTTGATAAAAACCCAAAAGTGGGAATTATTCTTTTGTCTGTTAAAGCCGAATTTACCGGGCACCCTGCCCAGGAGCAAACTGACCACCCAAAAAAGATGGGAATAATTAATATAAATAGATAAATTTGTTAAACTTCTTTTGCCGGAAGGATGTTATTATCAAAAGATCAACTCTGATGCGATCAATTTGCTCCGGTGAAAGATGGTCAGATTGCACGGCACTATTTATATATAAATGACATGGTCAAAAAAAACTATATGAATCCTTACCTTGCCGGCACACTTCTCGGAATTGTGCTGCTTCTCGCAATGGTTGTCTCGGGACGGGGACTGGGAGCAAGCGGAGGTATCAAGTACTGCGTGGTTTCAGTGGTGAATACCGTAAGCCCTTCACATATCGAAAACTCCCCGCATTATGCAAAGTACTTTGAGGATGGAAAAAAACCTATTACCAACTGGCTTACTCTTGAAATATTCGGAATTGTAGCAGGAGGCTTTATTTCAGGCGCCCTGTCGGGCCGACTGAAGCTGAAAGTTGAAAGATCGCCCGGGATATCTGTTGCACGCAGACTGATATTTGCATTTCTGGGAGGTGCACTCTTTGTGTACGGCGGACAACTTGCAAGGGGATGTACAAGCGGCGCTGCCCTCTCTGGTATGGCAGTGTTATCAACAGCCGGATTCGTGACCATGATCGCCATTTTCGGTTCCGCATTTGCTTTTGCATGGTTCTTCAGAAAAAACTGGATATAGGAAACGGTGTAAAGGCGCAAAGGCGTAAAGGCGTAAAGGCGTAAAGGCATAAAGGCGTAAAGGCGCAAAGACGAAGAGACTAAAAGACTAAAAGACGTATTAATATGGCTCCATTATCATCATACTTCATGTTCCCTGAATGGCTTGACATGCTCACTGCCTTCCTGATTGGAACAGCTTTCGGATTTGCCCTTGAACAGGGAGGTTTTTCATCGAGCCGGAAGCTGGCTGGAATGTTTTACGGATACGATGCAACCGTGCTGAAGGTCTTCTTCACAGCGGCAATCGTTGCCCTCATCGGTTCACAATTCCTCGGCTACCTGGGCTTACTTAATCTTAACCAGGTATATGTCAACGAGTTCTATGTAACTTCATCAATTGTCGGCGGTGTGATCATGGGAGCCGGATTTATTATGGGAGGATTTTGTCCCGGAACCGGACTCAGCGCTCTCTCAATAGGGAAAATTGATGCAATGGTCTTTGTGGCCGGAGGGTTCGCGGGCGCTTTCCTTTTTACCGAAACCTACCCCCTTATCGAGAACCTGGCAACTTCCGGATACAGGGGACCGGTGAAGCTCAATGAGTCACTCGGCCTTTCCCCCGGACTATTTACTCTTCTAATGACTGTCGCGGCTGCTGCCATGTTCCTGACCGCAGAGATTGCAGAGAAAAAATTTGCCAGACCTGAAATAACCAGCGAACTGTAACTGTTGCCATGGAAACCGGAAGAAAAATATCCCTGCTGCTTATCATGCTTAGCCTGATACTGGCTTTACTGCCTCTTACATCCAACCGCTCATTCACAGGTGAACCTCACAACCTGCTTGCCGGTGTTCTGAGCGAAGAAGCCTCCCTGAGCGTTGACCAGGTTGCAGGGTACATCGTCACGGAGGATAGTACAATTCAGCTAATTGACCTGAGGGCTCCTGAAGAATTCAGGAAACAGACAATCCCGGGAGCCGTAAACGTACAATACAAAGATCTCATCAGTAAAGATCCTGACATCTGGCTGGGGGATAAGGACATAAAAAGTATTTTTTATTCTGACAGTGATGCTGAACAATCCTTTGCCCTGGTATATGCAAGAGGGCTGGGTTATGATAACGTTTTTGTCATGGACGGAGGCATCGGTGAATGGATGGAAACTGTATTGGAGACAAAATTTACCGGAGAAAGAATAACGGCAAGGGAAAATGCATTGTTTGAGACCAGGAGGCGAGCAGGCGAGATGTTTACAACCCTCAATAACCTGCCCGACAGCCTCAAGGCACTATTCCTGGAATCAAGAAAATTCTCCGCCAAAAAGCTTGACGGCGGATGTGAATAATTGTTAAATCGCATAGCAAATCATGAAATTTCTGAAACAATACCGGATTATCCTTACGGTCTTCCTTTTAGTTCTTATCCTGGTTCTGATACGAACCATCAGCCCCGGCAATTTCAAATATGATGCGGTTAAATGGGCCGAACCTTCCGCAACGGGATCAAATATGATAGATGAAGCACAGATGGATGCCATGACCGGCAAAAAGCTCCTTGTTGATCTTGGAACAGAACCGGTTTCAGCCAGCCGGTTCGGAAATATCAGTGTAAAAATGGATCCCGGATCGATCCTTGATAAACCTAACATGAAGCTCATCCGGAAGAACAGGGGCCCGGTTGTACTATATTCCGAAGACATTTCTGAAGTTGCCGGAATATGGATGATCCTCAGCGAGATGGGGGTTAAGGATCTCTACATTCTTTCTGAATCCGCTGATGGGAAATAAAAAAACCAGCCTGAATATTCAACAGGCCGGTTTTTTATTCAGATGATCCTTAATTATTTTACCACGGGGTAATCATTCGATTCTGACAGAGTGAACGGGAGCCACGACAACGCAGTTCTGTCTTTTATCATCTTATCATACATGAAGCTGTTGTTTCCGTACCTGAGGGTCCTTGCATCATAGCCGAAGAGCCTCAGGAAAGCAGTTGCGAAAGCTGAATTATGGCCCGTGCCGCAGTAGACAACAACGGTTTTATCAGAAGGGATTGTAGCCATCACCTCAGGAAAACCGAGAGTCGATTCAGGTTTATACCTTACAGCGCCCGGAATATGTGCATTGTCATATTTATCCTTCCTCTCAAGGTTGATTACGAAGTATTTACCCGGATCGCTGAAGATCTCATCCGCAGTTACAAAGATTTCTCCAGTACCTTCTTCAAAAAGCTTCCCGAACCTTGCATCAGATATCTCCTTTCCTGTCGCCAGGCCGGTTTTCAGTTCCGGCATTCCCGTGGGTCCGGCGGCTTCGGTTGCAACTGTTTCAAGGCGTCCTTCATACTTCCCCGATACACCTTTCATCCACCCGTCCTGCGCATAGGTTCTGTTCCATCCTCCCATGCCCCACCTGAGGGCAAATACGTTGCCGTAACCCATCATCCTTAACAAGGCCGTAGTGTATGATGAAATCTGTCCATCGTCACAAACCATGATGATCCTGTCGTACTCAAAAGGCCTGATACCGGTTTCAAAATAATCAGGGAGATCACTGAAGTTCTTGCTGACAGCTCCCCTGATATGGCCTTTCCTGAATGATTCCGGAGTACGGAGGTCAATTATCAGATTGTTCTTTTCAAGTTCTTCGAAAACCACTGAAGCCTTGATGAGACTTGGAAAATACTGGCTGTTCACATAATCACCGTTTTCTTCAAGGTCTTTCAGAAGCAGGCTTGTTTCCTGTCCTATTACCGGAGTGGGAATCGGGGTAGCATCAACCGTCTTTTTTCCCTTACCGCTGTTTCCGCAGCTCATTATTGAAAATGCAAGCAATGAGAACAGCAGAGTATAAATGCCAGATTTGAACTTCATAACAGGTTATTTTTGCAGATTACAGGTTTACAGCCACTCTTTCCTTGTTGTATCTCAAAGTTTCTGTCCTGTTGCCTTTATCGTCATATTTATACTCGGTAATTGCAACACCGTTCTCCGGGCTGTCAATGATATTCCTGTCCTTGTCCATGTTTTTTGTTTCAATAAGAGCGCCGTGCTTATCGTACGAGTACTGGGTTACAGGTACCATTTTACCGCCTACATATTCATTGTCCTGATCATAATAGACTGTTTCAAGCACATTCCCGTCCGCGTCATATTTGCTGACACGTTTTGACCATCCCCAGTAGAGATTCGACATGAGGCCCGTGACGTTGAACACAGCAAAGTCTTCAACATCACCTTGCTTGTTGGGAGCAAAGGTAAAGTAGGAAACGCCTATATCGCCGCAGTTCTCGGCAGTACAGTTATACAGGGTGTCTCCCATATAGTTGGCCATTCTCGTGACAAAACCCTTGTCATTATAGGTAAACCGCAGCTCATAGAAGGGGCAGAAGGGATTCATTATGGTTTCCTCGTTAGCCAGGTTATATCTTTTTTCCTGGAGCATACCGTCGGGAAGTATATTCCATACATAATAATTGATCTTGTTCCGGTTTTCAACAGGCTGGCCGTTCTTATCAAAGAATTTCAGTCCGGTGCGTACCCCGTTTTCATCCAGAGTGTATTCTGCAGTGAAAACGCCGGCCGATTCAATTGGCTGATTGTTCTCGTCAAAATAGTGCTTGATCTGCTTATTGTCTGAATACTCATAGGTTATTTTGGCTGCTCCTCCGAGCGAACCGTATCCCAGGAGCTCGCCACCCCTTACATATTCAACTGAAAGCAGACGGTCTTCATTGTCATAAACAAATTTGTAGCTGTTGATGTTTGCAGCCTCCGCGGGTGTCAGCTCACGCGAGCCTTTTTCAATGTCCCATGGTGTCTCGCTGAAGAGGATGTTTCTGTAGTACTTCGCTCCCGGTTCGGCGGTCTTTTTAGTCTGATTCTGGTTACAGGCTGATAATAAAGCAATTGTCAAAACTGTAATTCTAAGCAGTAATAATGATCTTCCTTTTTTCATAGTCATGTTTAAAATTTCATTTCCTTCAGATAACATGCAAATGTAGAAAAATGTTCGGGATCAGAAGCAATTGTTAATAAGCCAAAGAGGGCTGAAGCCCCGCGGAAAGTGGGGCGTGTGTTCAGTGCCGTTGGCTGAAGCCAACGGTAACAAAAATCCTTTGTTGAGTAACCAATAATAAATGAGAAAGTTGTTGCCAGTTTCTTCTTGTTACCGTCAGCTTCAGCTGACGGTGAGGAGAACAAAGCATCGTATCATGTCCATTTTTGTGATTCCGCGAGGTCATTTCAGAAGTCTTAGCGGGTAATACAATAACATCCGGAAGTCCTCAAGTCGTGGTTTTAAACAATTTTTTCTTTTATTCTTTAGTAAATATATGTAAAAGCATATAATGAAGAAGCTGGCACAGTTTGTAAAGGAACGCCGGAAGGAAGTCAGGCTCACTCAGGAGGAATTTGCAGAAAGATCAGGCGTTGCACTGACAGTGATAAGGAAAATAGAGCAGGGTCGGACCAACCTCAATATGGATAAAGTCAACCTTGTGCTGCTTATGTTCGGACACGAATTAGCGCCTGTTAACAGTAAAGACCTTACAGAATGAGCATCTGACAATGCGTGTTGCAGAAGCATTCAATATTTCTGTTGTTCCTTCAAGCCTGATCAGGCTGGCTTCCGGGGAGCTGTCATATATTACAAGACGCATTGACAGAACCGGAGATGGATACAAAATTCATATGCTTGATATGTTCCAGATAACAGAAGCCTTCGACAAATATAAAAGCTCATTGGAGAAATTGGGAAAGGCCTTGCATGGTTATTCACAAAATACCTTGCCTGATAAGATATTATATTACGAATTGGTGCTGTTCTGTTTCCTGACAGGTAATAATGATATGCATCTTAAGAATTTTTCGATGATCAGAAGCAGGTCCGGATGGGTTCTGGCTCCGGCTTACGATTTGTTGAATGTCGCAATAATTTTGCCTGCCGACAGGGAAGAAACAGCCCTTACACTGGAAGGGAAAAAGAAAAATCTGTCAGCAGAAGATTTTATCAGACTGGCAAAAAACCTTGAATTAACAGATAAACAAACTGATGGAGTTTTTAAAAGACTGACAGGAAACAGGCCTGAGGCCATTGAGTGGATTAAAAAATCGTTCTCTCAGACGAAATGAAAACTGAATACATAAATGTATTGAAGTCCAGATATTTGCAACTGAATATCAGGTAACAGCCGACTTATTCTTTTTTAGCCTTCTTCCGGATAGTCTGTAAGTCTTTTTCGTATCTTTACCTTCATACGTCCGCTGCGTTACTTTTATTGATAACTTTATTCTTATGGAAACTTCCGTAAACCAGGATCTGGAACTGGCATTCGATTTTGTTCAGTATACCAACCGCAGTATATTTCTCACCGGAAAGGCAGGTACCGGGAAGACAACTTTCCTGAAAGACCTGAAGCTTAAATCCCCGAAACGGATGATTGTTGTCGCACCGACAGGAGTGGCTGCAATAAATGCGGGCGGCGTTACAATTCATTCTTTTTTTCAGTTACCGTTTCACCCGTTCATTCCGGCGTTTTACCTGCCGGGAAACAATTCAGCTGTCCGGACCGACAGTAACGATCCGCCCGGTTATAAAATGAGCCGCGAAAAGGTCAACATTATTAAAAGTCTCGACCTCCTCATCATTGATGAGATTAGTATGGTCAGGGCCGATACCCTCGATGCAATCGATTCTGCCCTGAGGAGATACAAGAATCGCTACCTGCCGTTTGGCGGTGTGCAGCTTCTGATGATCGGCGATCTTCAGCAGCTTGCGCCTGTCGTGAAGGACGAAGACAAAGAGATCCTCTGCAATTATTATGATTCCTACTTTTTCTTCGGAAGCAGAGCCCTCTGCAGCACCGACTATGTGACCATTGAGTTGAAACATATTTTCAGGCAGAGTGATCAGGTTTTTATTGACCTCCTTAATAAGATCCGTGAGAATGATGTGGATCAGAATGTTCTGAACGAGCTTAATAAAAGATACATTCCTGATTTTGACCCCGATTCCGGAGGTGGATACATCACTCTCACAACTCATAATCATCAGGCCCAGACAATAAATGACTCAAAGCTTGAGAAACTGCCCGGCAAAACTCATTCGTTCACAGCCACAGTAAAGGATGAGTTTCCTGAACTTTCCTATCCCAATGCCATGGAACTGACCCTGAAGACCGGAGCCCAGGTTATGTTTGTTAAGAATGATTTGTCGGGGGACAAGCTTTTCTTTAATGGAAAAATAGGGAAGGTGATGTCTTTCGACGACGACATAATTGTTGTAAAGTGTCCTGATGATGATTTTAACATCAGGGTGGAGAGGGTGGAATGGCAGAATGTGAAATTTACAATCAATGAGGAGACTAAAGAGATTGACGAGACAGTTATCGGAACCTTTACCCAGTATCCTCTCAAACTGGCATGGGCAATAACAATACATAAGAGCCAGGGACTGACTTTCGACAGGGCGGTAATTGATGCATGCGATGCTTTTGCACACGGACAGGTGTATGTGGCCCTCAGCCGGTGCCGTACGCTGGACGGACTTGTATTGAGCAGCCGGATCAACAGGCGAAGCTTTATTGACAACCCGGTTATTTCCGGCTTTGTCAACGGTCCGCTACAGATTCAACCTGACAGGAACCAGCTCTCGAAATCGAAAAAGGCTTACCAGGAACAGTTGCTCTCCGAGCTTTTCGATTTTTCTTCCCTCGTTAACAAACTCAATTATTGCCTTAAAATAACAAGTGAAAATAACGACTCTATTCTGGGAAAGCCCGGCGATAGACTGGAAAAAATGGTATCCCTCGTCAGGACCGACCTTGTTGAAGTCTCTGATAAGTTTCAGCCTCATTTGAAAATTTTGCTGAAGGGGGACCTTGATCCCGAATCAAACATACCCCTTCAGGAACGTTTAAAAAAGGCAGCCATTTACTTTTCGGAAAAGCTTGAAGCTGACATGAAAGACATACTGGCAGGTTTCACTGTGGAAACAGATAACAGAACAGTCCGCAAATCGGTTACAGAGGCACTGGAGCGGACAAGAAAGGAGGGTGTGACAAAGCTGGCCTGCCTCAATGCTGTCAGGACTGGTTTCGAGACCCGCAATTATCTTGATGCAAGGGCAAAATCGGCAATTGAAATTCCTGCTGGCAGATCACATGCTTATGGTTCAGTGGAAGATACGTCGGGAATTGTAAAGCATCCTTCGTTGCTGCGACTGCTTAAGGACTGGCGTAACAGAAAAGCCAGGGAAACGACACTTCCTCATTACATGATACTGCCCCAGAAAACGATGGTAACACTGGCGAACCTTGTACCTCAGTCGTCGCGTGCTCTCAGGCAGGTAAAGGGAATGGGAACGAAGAAAGCGGAAAAATACGGAGAGGAGCTTCTTGACATTATTGTTTCATATTGCACGGAGGAGAATATTGAAGCTCCGGAGATAACCATAACTGAGAAGAAAAGAGAAAAGAAAGTAAAGGAGGAAACGAAGAAGATAAGTTACAGTCTGTTCAGGGAGGGCAAGACGATTCAACAGATTGCAGAGGAAAGGGGTTTGAGCGTAACCACCATCGAAGGACACCTGGCATATTACGTGGGCAGGGGTGAAATTCCGGTCGGTGAATTCGTGTCGCAGGAAATCGCTGACCTGATCGCCGGACATTTCGAAGGTACAGACGAATTCAGAATCGGTCCTGTGAAAGAAGCCCTGGGAGACAAGGTCTCATGGAGCGACATCAGGTTTGTGGCCAGCCATCTTACTTTTCTCAGGAATAATGCTGCAAAATCCGGATTCACGACCGAATGAAAGGCAGTATCTGGTTAATTTTCCGGTATTATTAATAATAAATCAGGACGTGAGATTGTTATAATATAGAATGGCATAGCATTGGTTAACAGGTGAACATATTTAACCGGAAAGCAGCCGGGGCTGATTTGCCTGGCAATATGTAAAAAATCAGTAGAATTTGATAAATAAATCAGCATCTTTGGATGTTAAATATTTGAACAGGAAATAATATTCATCGGAATCAGGTGCTGTGGCTGAATACAGTTATCAAACGAAATGAACCAGCTTTTTCTGTTATTATTTGGATTGTTACTCAGTCACGGACCAGGTGAAAATCCAGGCAGTGGCGGAGCCGGCAATGATCCTGTTAATGACGGTCCGCACATTTATCAGGCAAAGGATAAGCTTAAGGCAGAGTGGATTCAGAACAGCGTTTTCATGGAAGCGGTCATCGGTCCGGAAAACTTCAGCAAATTCAGCAAGAAATTTAACCTGGCATTCAGCTATGATGATCTGACCAATGTTTTCCAGCTAAAGCCAAATCATGAACAGAGGCATAAAAATGCTGACAGCATTGCAGTCATAAGCGATATTCATGGGAACTACCTTGTTTATACCGATCTGCTGAAAGGCGCCGGAATTATCGATGAGAACCTTAACTGGAATTTTGGGAAGGGACACCTGGTCATTCTCGGTGACATGTTCGACAGGGGAGATATGGTGACAGAGCTGCTCTGGCATTTGTTCGGACTTGAAATACAGGCTGAAAAGGCCGGAGGGAAGGTTCATGTTTTGCTTGGGAACCATGAATTCATGGCGCTTCGTAATGATCTTTGCTATGCCAATCCTAAATATGCCATGGCCGCATCATTTTCAGATAAGGATTATGCAGATCACTTTTCAGGGGAAACCGTACTTGGCAGATGGCTCCGGTCAAAACCGGTAGTTATTACAATTGATGATATCATGCTTGTCCATGCCGGTATTTCAGATGAGATGGTTCAAAGGAATATGAGTGTCAGAAAAATAAACAAGGTGTTTACGGATAAGATCATCGGTAAAAACCTCCAGATGATCGACGAAAGAGAGTCTGTGAAACTACTTCAGGGGAAACAGGGTCCTGTCTGGTACAGGGGATATTTTTACGATCCCGGTTTCTGTGAAAAAACAATAGACGGCATTCTTGATTTTTACGGGGTGAAGCATGTCGTGGTGGGACACACTCCGGATACTACAATCAATTCATTGTTCGATAATAAGATCCTTGGCATAGATACCGGAATTTGTGATGGAAGGTCCGGAGAGATTCTTATTTACAAGGGCGGTAACTTTTATCAGAGCCTCAGTACCGGCAGGAGGAATAAATTGTAACTCTTTAGTACAAATTCTTACCTTTACCTTTCCAACTCCCAAAACATGGAACTAGACACAGTTTTGATCGACCATACTCTTACAGGCATTATGATAAGGTTCTTTTTCAACCTTTTGATC
>JBAQCK010000190.1:0-62847 GCA_049294075.1 Bacteroidales bacterium
TAAACACCATATTGAGATTAAAATGATTTAAAACATGATGAAATGTTTATGAATCGGCGATATTGGCTTACAAGAATACAATCAGTTCCGCCATTCCTGCCATCATCCCGATAGCTATCGGGACTCGGTCAGGTTGGTATAAAATGAGCCTGAATACATACCTGACTCACTAATTGTCACAAGTCAGGATTACATCGGCAGGATTCTGGAAGGGAAGCCTTCTGGGACTCTATTCATACAATGAAAAGACCGACGGGGGTGTTGCTGCATTCAACTGGTTCATATATGACTATGACGGGCCAAAGGGTTCCAGATAAGGAAATTTCAGAATCTGACAACATTAACCGAGAATCCCTCACCGCCGCAGAACAGCATGTCATCAAGGCAGGCGATGGCATGGATGTCGCTGTCCGATATGATTGCCGATGCATTACATTTTGTACACGAAGGCAGACTGAATATCTCCCCCCTGTCGCAAGCCAGTATGTACTGGTCGCGCAGCTGATCGTATGCAACACTGTTGGGCCAGTTTGCCAGGAAAAGGATACCTCCCTGATCATCCCTGTAGTTGAGAAGCCTTTCGGTCCAGACATTTCCCAGCGTGGAAATAATAACGGCAGGAGAACCATCTGTATGCTTTCCGCAGATAACAATATTACTGCCTGCTGCCAAAACTTCATGAAATATGCATGGCTTATAAAATCCCGAATACTCCTTGTTATAGTCGGTCACCTTCCAGCTCAGTCCGTCGTCCGATCTGAGTATCTCACCCTTATCGGTTACCGCCATAAAAAAAGACTCAGAAGCCGTGACAGAGACAATGTTACCTTTCACCCCGGGCTCAATCACATTCCACGACCTTCCATTAACCGATACAAGAATGGTGCCTGAGTCTGCTCCGGCAACAATCATATCCTGACGTGCAGCTATTCCATTTATGTCCTTGTCTGTCCCCGCTTCAGCCTTTTCGAAAACCTCTCCATCGCTTGTCCGGAGAACCAATCCCCCCTCCCCCGCCACTATTGCAAACTGTTCCCATACTGCGGCACAGTTCAGGTCACCGCTGTGTTCATTAAATGTTTTGACCCTGGCGCCTGAAACATCAATGAAATCAATCCTTCCCCCTGTACCAACGGCCATGAACCGCCCCATGTAGGGAACAGCATCCCTGTATCCTTCCGGTCCTGAAACACGCCCTGCAGATGAAGTGTACTTTCCTGAGGCTGAGAGATAAATCAATCCTGTCAGTATAAGTGCATAAATTAATATCCGTCGGAACAAGTGAGTCATCAACAGGAAAATGATAAAATAAAAAGGGGGCTGCTATAGATAATAATAAAATTACCTCGGGTACAGCCCCCTTAAACTAACCTAAACCCATCACTTACCCGTATTCTTAATATAAAAGTAATCGTATGAAACCTCAAAAGGTGAATCTGGCTGCGCGGGCTGCTGCATACCCGGCATATTCGCAAATCGTGCAAACCGGTTATCCATTGCGCCTTCACAAACCATAAGGCCGGCACTGATATCCTTCAGCATAAGGTTGATGCTGCCGACCGGCTTGAATGTCTTTCCGTCGACCGATACTGAAGCAGTATACAGGCTCCCTTTCTTTACAAGCCTCAGCCATAGGGTATTGTCATCACCAATTACATTCGCCATACTGAGAGTGGCGTTGGCTTTGTAATGCCCGTCCTCCTCCGTCGCAAGCATCACCGAGCCGGGTCCTCCCATAGAACCAAATCCCATCCTGCCTCCACCTCCGGCACCGTAAACCAGTTTCACATAGTTGTCATCATCCTGCCAGGCTATCACACCGCCGTTCTGACTGAAACCTGCAGGTTTGCGCGAGTAAATCACTTTGGTATCGATCGTCCAGTCGGTATTTGCACTCTGAAGAAGAAGGTTTTCGGCATTATTGTTAGCAGCCTGAAGATCACCCTTTGCTGAGGTAATGGTCATGGCACCGGGTTTCTTTGAAAGGCTCCAGTTGGCCGGGTTGCCCCTTATCCAAAGCCATTGCGGGCCGGCAGCTGTCTTATTAAACTCGTCGCTTACCGATTTTGTACCGAAATTTATAAGGTAAGTGGTTTTCTCAACCGTAATCTGGTCAGCAAGGCTGATTACCGCTGTTCCGGGAACTGCCTTTGCCTGAACTGCATCAACAGAGATTTCAGTATACGGGGAGACGACGTTTACCTGAGGAACTTTTGCCGATGGGGATGAAACCAGATAACTGTAACTGTGTACGTCAGGATTGAATCCCTGTATCTTCTTACCGTTAACTGTAATCGAAGACGGCTTCAGATCAGGCATTACCTTTACTGCATAGCTGTCGGAAAGGGTCTTGCCGCTTACGGTCACAAATGCATTTATTGATGCACTTCCCGGTTTCTTAGCCGTTACCTTGCCTTTGTCATCAACAATCACCACCGAGGGATTACTGCTCTTGTAAACGATTGTGGCATTTTTGATATCAAAAAAGCTGTCGTCCGACATGGCTGCCGTAACACTGGTCTGTGCTGTATTACCCGGTCTGAATTCGACCTTGCCGCATTCTGCAACCACAGTCTTAAGAACCGGATTGTATGAACCGCCCATAACAGCCTCAACCTGACCTTTTATATCCTTTGATGAAGCTCCTATCTCAAATACATATCTGCCCTGATCAAAGGTGATCTTTCCTTTATCGCCATCCCAGAACCACAGGTCTGAGCAGTTGATGTCAATAGCTACTGTCCTTGTCTGGCCTGCAGCTATTGTAATCCTCTTAAAACCTTTCAGTCTTCTGGCAGGACGCTCGAGTGATGCAGGAGAATCGGGCGTTTTCATGTAAACCTGAATTACTTCGTCTCCGTCGACACTTCCCGTGTTCTTAACATCAACACAAACTCTGACCTTGTCGTTTGGAGTGATTGAGGTCTTGCTTATGCTGAAATTACTGTATTCGAAGGTGGTGTATGAAAGACCGAAACCGAATTCATAGGAGACATCCTTGTTGAAGTACCAGTATGTCCTGCCATTTCCTGCCTTGCCCGGTCTCAGGTTATAGTTGGTTATGGGCGGCAGATCGTTTACCGATTTGTACCAGGTGGCATTAAGCTTTCCTCCCGGATTTGCATCCCCAAAAACGATGCTGGCCATGGCAGTGCCCTGGGCCTGACCATTGAAGCCGGTCCAGATTATACCACCGACGTTGGGATTGTTTTTGAACTGCTCAACCTCCACCATCCCAAGACTCTGCATTATTACGATAGTGTTGGGATTCACGGCTGCAACGGCATCAATAAGATCGTATTGATTGCCCGGAAGCACAAGTGTAAGCCTGTCGCCTTCCTCACCTGCTGTCTGGTCATCGGTGCCGGTGAAGACAAATGCCACGTCGGCTGATTTTGCCATCGCTATGGTTTCTTCGTCGATGGGGGCCAGACTCGTGGCCCTGTATACAAGATAAACTGTCTGGGGACCCGTGAGCCCGAGTTTGTTTATTTTGCCTTCAATGACCCTTGCACCTCCAAATGGACCGCCAAGCATCCCACCCGAGCCGCGCTGGGCATCGAAAGAAGCAAGCAGGTTGCCCGTGGGTGAACCTACCCTGGCCTCAACAGTGCCTCCATCGGCAGGGATATTGAGCCTTAACTTCATATTCTGGATATTGGTCACATCGACTTCATTATAGGAGGTCCAGTTGCCATCCTGGATATTCCTGACCGAATTCTCGTCGCTCATTCCTGACCCGATGACAATTCCTTCGGATGAGGAGGCAAACTTTGTGGCATCATATTTCGTCGACGAACCATCGCTCTTTATAACCTCGAAATCGAGAACGAAAAACAGGTTGCTCCTGCTTGATGTATTTGCTCTGGCGCTGTAAACCACCTCAGCATCTATCTTGTTCTCTGCAAGGTAGTTCTTAACTCCGGCCAGAAATGAAACCATGTATTCTGCCCCGTCGTACACTATAAAGTCGTAGAACCTCTTTTCACGACCCACATAAGGATTCTGAGGATTATAGCCTGATGCAGGATCATCAATATCCAGCCCGTTTGCCATCTGGTAGTCATCAACAAGCTCCTGTGTCGGGCAGTAATTGCCCCAGGTGTAGTAAGTTCCATGGATCCATACCGGTCCTCCATAGGTGTCAAAGGTATTGGCCATGGTTGTGGCAACTTGCTGCCTGTCCCAGATAACCTCTGAATTGTACTCGTTTGCCTCATACCAGAAAGCCGTCATGGGACTGAAAAGTTTGTAGTCGGCTGAACCCTTGTGACCCCAGGTGTCGATGAAGTGCTTGAAAGTGGCAGCTGCCGTGGCCCATCTTGCAGGATCGGGACTTGCAAAACTCTGCATGTCCTTGTTGCTTGCTTCGTTGGGAACTGCAGGAGAAGCTGAGTTATATGCCGGGCTGGCTGCAAACAACTGGACCCATCCCTTGATCATTGATGCAGCTCCGAGAGTAGCACGTCCCGCGTCCGCATTACCGTTGTTGTATTTCACCGGAAGGTACCCATTGTTGATGATCGAGGTCAGTTCATCAACGGATGTGCTTCATCAGCGCCCTGAAAGCTCTCGCGTCAGCTTTCATCGATTCCTTCCCGAATGCCGAAAGCATCTGAAACGATTCGCCGGCGCATCTTCTCCCGGATTGGACTCATATAGGAAGCGCCTTACGTTCTGAAATTGATTAAAAATGAACTGCATATCTACAAATCTATTAATAATCCGTTCAGGTTGTAACAGCAGATGATTACATTCTGCTATAATAATAATAGGTATATTTTTTGAAGAAAGCCACGGAGGTCTGAACCCGTATGCTACCGATTGCATAATTTTCCCTGTAACTTCAGGAATTTCAGTCGTCAGCATCCAAAACCAACTGCATTATCTCTTGCTTTTCCCGGAAATAACAACAAATATTTGCCCAAAAACGATAAAAAACCATATGATTTACGACAAGTTTTTTACCTGAAACGATATGGATTTTAAGACGGAAGACAGAAGACGGAAGGCCGAAGCCATTTCGCCCCATACGGGGCTTTGCATCATTCAGTGGCCATAAGGACGGGCTGCGCCCATCCCTAAATCATGTAAGGCCTACGGCCTGAGGCCAGACATGGAACATGTTGCAGCGAAAGGGCAGGTATAGGGTTAAGGTGGTGTAAGAAGACTTTGCAGGTAATTTCGACATAGTAACCCACTGTATTTGTATATACCCCCTTTCCCGCTTCCCCCAAGGGGGAAAGGCCTTGCACGAATCTCCTTCCCCGGTCAACCTGAAATCTATCGTTCGCTGTCGGAATCCCAAGTGGTTATAAGCCCTGCCTTATGCTCATTTTCGTTTATCAAATGTTGAAATTCGAATTCCTTCCCCCTTATGCAGGAGTTTGCAGGCCCCTTCCCCCCTGGGGGAAGGTTAGGGAAGGGGGTAAACGTAACAGGGGAAGGCCGGAAAGGCGGTAATCATAACAGAGAAAGGCATGGAATACTGCAGCCCCAATCTGTGCCCTGTGCCCTGTGCCCTGTGCCCTGTGCCTTTAAAAAACCATCAACAAGGAACCTCGAACCTCGAACCTCGAACCTCGAACCTCGAACCTCGAACCTCGAACCTCGAACCTCGAACCTCGAACCCTGCAACCGGTTGCCAGTTGTTATTTATAAAGCTGAAAGCTTAAATAGAGTTAAAACATTCAAAAACCAGAATATTTTTAACAAAAGTCATATTACCGATGCATGAATCAGTTAAATTTATGACTTTTTAAAACTCTTGTTCTAATTTTTCATCAATACAAGACAACACAGCTTTATGGAAAACAACTACACTAAGGCACAGCTTACCTGGCTGGTGATTCTCCGGTTATTCATCGGATGGAACATCCTTTTTGAAGGGATGGTCAAGGTACTGAATCCAAACTGGACTGCAAAAAGCTATCTTCTTGACTCCCAGGGACCTTTCAGCTCCATGTTCATAAACATGGCAGGTAACGACGGCCTGATGAAATATGTTGATTTCCTCAATGAATGGGGTCTGGTCCTCGTGGGCCTTGGATTGTTCATAGGCTGTTTCACCCGTCTTGCAAGCATTGGCGGCATGATCTTACTGCTTCTTTACACAATGTCGCACCCTTCATTCATCGGAGTTGAATACATGATGCCTTTTGAAGGAACTTACTATCTGATCGATAAGAACCTTATAGAATTTGCCGGTCTTGGGCTGCTCTTTGTCTTCCCTGCTGCAAGGGTAATCGGCATCGACAGGTGGCTGATCAGGGTTCTGCCTGATGGTTTCAGAAAATTCGTCCTATAATAACGAAAAATGATAAATCGGATATGGCTTCAGACGACAACAAAAATACCGGGAAGGCTTCAAAGATAGGCCGCCGCGATGTTATAAAAACTCTTGCCACGGTACCGCTCCTCGGAGCAGTGGCTTATGGCCTTGTCAAAACCAGGAAGACCGCCTTCCTCGACAGGGATATTTCAGATGTTTTCCGGATAAGCAACAAGAATCCGGTGTTCCTGAAACCAGTTCCGGGCGGCAAACAGATCCGCCTTGGATTAATCGGCTTCGGGATAAGGGGAAAACAGCTTATGAGAGCGCTCGGATTCGCGGAACCTTCATACATGGATACCCTGACTAAAGCCAGGCTGGACAATCCCGATGATACACGCTACGACGTTTTCATGGAACAGGATGACCTGAATGTCGTGATTAACGGAGTCTGCGATATTTTCGACAACTACGGCGAAGCAGCAAGGCTTACCGGTTCCAATATTCATAAGGAAGGTACCAATGGCAAATTCGGACCAGCGCCCAAAAGATACCTGAACTATAAGGAGATGCTTGCTGCCGACAATATTGATGCCGTTGTTATTGCTGCCCCCGACCACTGGCATGGCACAATGACAATCGAGGCAGCCAGGGCAGGTAAGCATGTCTATTGCGAAAAACCCATGACATGGACCGTACCTGAAACATATCTGGTCCGGCAGACAGTCAGGGATACGGGAATAGTATTTCAGCTAGGACATCAGGGAAGGCAGACGGCCTGCTACCAGAAGGCGGAAGAGATTATAGGCAACGGTCTGCTCGGACAGGTCAACCTGATCGAGGTATGCACAAACAGAAACACACCCAACGGTGCATGGGTGTACGACATCATTGAAGGTTCAAATCCGCAGACCATCGACTGGAAGCAGTTTGAGGGCGATCCTGAGAGGATCAGTGAATATCTTGACTACATGAAATCGGCCGGACTGGACAGATACATGGGTCCTGAAGAAAGGGATAAGTTCAGCCTTGAGAGGTTTTTCCGCTGGCGCTGCTGGTGGGACTACAGCACGGGACTTTCCGGAGACCTTCTCACCCACGAGTACGACGCGGCCAACCAGATAATGCACCTTGGAATTCCGGATTCTGCAACATCTTCGGGAGGTGTCTATTTCTTCAAGGATGGCCGGACCGTTCCAGACGTCCTGCAGACAACCTTTGAATGGCCCTCGAAAAACCTTACAATGCTCTACAGCGCAACGCTGGCAAGCTCGAGGAACAGGGGAAAAGTCTTTATGGGGCACGACGCTTCCATGGAAGTATCGAACCTTCTTCACATTACAGCCGACAGGAACTCAGAACGCTATGCGGATAAAATACAAAAAGGTATCATTCCGACCGATGCACCGTTCTTCACCTATGTTCCCGGACAGAGCAAGGTAGATACCGTTACCTCTGCCACTGAGCTTTATTTTGCCCAGCGCGGACTGCTTTACACCTATGTCGACGGAAAGCGCTACGACACGACTCATCTTCACATGAGGGAATGGCTCGAGTGCATCCGTCAGAACCAGACACCATCCTGCAACATCGATGAGGCGTTCCAGGAAGCAATGACGGCTCACATGGGAACAAGGGCATTCCTTGAAGGCCGGACTATGTACTGGGACAAGGACAAGGAAGAGATAACCAGAGGCTAGATCGCCCGGTTTTGCAGAAAAACTGCTTAACAACATAATCTAAAGCAAATAAGTTTCCTGAAATTTCAGATTCAGATTCAGCAATGTTAAATTTACATGTGAAACATTGACATGGACCCGGCATGGACGGGTACATTATGGTATAGTTTTTGAATTAGTGACATTGTTAATTTTCGCAACTAAACATTGACTTATATCTGAAAACAAGCTGTTTAAGGTTGTATTCAAAAAATATTAGCTATGGATACATCATCTGAAAAATCAGGTCAATTAAGCAGCAGTTACTCACGTCTGGCTATGCTGCTCCTGGCATGGATAATTATTCCGGGTGTTGTTGCAGAAGCACAGTACTTCGGAAGAAATAAACCCGGGTACCGGAAATTTGAATTCGATGTCGTCCAGACACCGAATTTTGAACTCTACCATTACCTGAAGAATGATTCACTGGTCAGATCAATCTCGGAATGGAGTGAGAACTGGTACAGTATGCACCATGCAATCTTCAGGGACACCTTCCTTACCAGGAATCCGGTAATCTTCTACACCACACATGCCGATTTTCAGCAGACCAATACGATAGGCAGTCTTATCGGGACAGGCACGGGAGGTGTTACCGAAAGCCTGAAGAACAGGGTAATAATGCCGGTGGCATCGTCACTGGCCCAGACCGACCATACCCTTGGTCATGAGCTGGTCCATGCCTTCCAGTACAATATGTTCCTCAACCCGGACACGCTGAAGAGGCTTTCACTTAATAACGTACCTCTCTGGATGATAGAAGGAATGGCTGAATATCTGTCTATCGGCAGCGTCGATCCCCACACCTCGATGTGGATGAGGGATGCCCTTCTGAGCAACGATTTCCCGACGCTCAAGCAGCTTTCGACCGATTCGAGGTACTTCCCCTACCGATACGGGCAGTCGTTCTGGGCCATGGCCGGAAAGACCTGGGGCGACACAATAATCATACCCCTGCTTGAAAAGACAGCGGAACTTGGATTCTCTGATGCAGCAAAGAAAATACTGGGACACGAGGAAAGTACACTTTCGGCACTATGGAAACTGGCCACTGAGGAACACTATAGGAAATACCTCGAGGGCAAAAGCGACAGCCTTGCAGGAAGAATGGTAGTTTCAAAGGCCACTGCCGGTGAAACGAACATTTCCCCTTCAATCAGTCCCGACGGGAAATACCTGGCTTTCTTCTCAGAGAAGGACCTGTTCACCCTCGACCTTTTTCTCGCCGATGCAAGCACCGGGAAAATAATAAAGAAGCTTTCGAGCGTAGTAAGGGATAACGAGATAGATGATTTCAACTTCATTGAGTCGTCAGGAACATGGTCGCCCGACGGAAAGAAGTTTGCATTTGTCATTTTCAGCAAGGGAATAAATAAGCTGGCAATTCTCGACGTGGCAAAATCTCAAATAATAAAAGAATACCGGATACCGGGGGTTCAGTCCTTCTCAAATCCGTCGTGGTCGCCCGACGGCGAAAAAATCGTTATTACCGGTCAGGTTGATGGAATCAGCGACCTTTATCTCTTCAACATTAATACATTCGAAACTGACAAGCTTACTTCCGATTTCACCTCCAACATTCATCCGTCATGGTCACCCGACGGGAATTACATTGTATATTCCCAGGAGAGGATCAATGAGGTTACAGGAAAAAAGAAATTCAGTTTCGATATAGCGATCCTCGATGTCAGGCAGAAAACTACCGAAGTAATTGACCTGTTCGGGGATGCCTTCAACCTGAATCCATTCTTTTCACCCGACGGGAAAAGTATCTTCTTCCTATCGGATGCCGACGGATTCAGAAACCTTTACAAATATGAACTGGAAGCAGGACGTGTTTACCGTCTGACCGATTACCCGACCGGCATCAGCGGTATCACCGCTTACTCCCCGGCTATAAGCGTTCCCTCGGGAGCAAAGCTGATAGCCTACAATTATTACCGAAGAAACGATTATGAGATATGGACCGCCGAAGAAAGCCAGTTCAAAAGAACTGAAGTCGACCGGAACCTCTACGACATGAGCGCAGCCACTCTTCCTCCCCTGAAGCATGCTGCCCTGAATATGGTGGATAAAGCGCTTTTCAGCAGGGCTGAGATGCCTCAGCTGAAGGCGGAATCAATAAATACAGTACCCTACAGATCGAAATTCAAACTCGACTACATATCCAACAGCGGAAGTATAGGCGTATCGACCGGTATGTACAGAAACGGAATGCAGGGAAGTATTAATGCAATCTTCAGCGACATGGTCGGGAATAACCAGCTTTACACTTCGCTCAACCTTAACGGGGAGATTTATGACTTTGGCGGGCAGGCAGCCTTTATCAACCAGAAAGGAAAGGTCAAATGGGGCGGAGCCGTTTCCCACATACCATACCTCACTGGCGGAATGAATCTCGTCCTCGATACAATCACATATGATGACACTGAACTCCCGGTTTATAATTTCATTGTTGATTATGTCAGGATGTTCGAGGATAATATTTCATTATTTGCTTCCTTACCCCTGTCGCAGACCCGAAGGTTTGAAACGCAGGCTTCCTCATCATGGTACTATTACAGGTTCGACAGATACAATTACTACTATACGATGGAGGAGATACCCATCGGCGGACATAAGGAGAAACTCGAAACACCGAAGGGCGATAACTTTCAGCAGGTATCCCTCGCTTACGTTGAGGACAATTCGTACTTCGGCATGACCGCACCAATGCAGGGACACAGGGCGCGGCTGGCAGTCGAAAAATACTTCGGCGCAGCAAACATTACGACAGCTCTGATCGACTACAGGAAGTACTTCTATGCCAGGCCGGCAACTTTCGCTGTAAGGCTTTACAATTACGGCATGTACGGAAAGGATGCAGAAGATGGAGTGATAACCCCATTCTACCTCGGTTATCCGTGGCTGGTAAGAGGTTACGAAAATATAAGATATAGCCGGTCCGAAGCGGAACAGAACAGATTCGACGTATCATGGCTGTCGGGGACAAGGATAGTGGTTGGAAACGCTGAGCTGAGGATCCCTTTCACGGGACCTGAACGGCTCGCCCTGATTAAGTCGAAATATTTCCTTACTGATATCAACCTCTTCGTCGATGCCGGGCTGGCCTGGAGCGATGGCACCAGTGTGACCTTGAACCTGAAGCCTGACCTTGTGAACATGAACATTGTTCCCGAACCCGTGACTGAAAAGCCGGAGAGCTCACCGCTGATAAGCACCGGAGCTTCAGTAAGGGTAAACGTACTGGGTTATCTGATCCTTGAACCCTATGTTGCCGTTCCGCTTCAGAACGGAGGATTCAGGAATATCCAGTTCGGACTGAATTTTGTTCCTGGCTGGTAAAGGCTTTACTGCTCCAGAGCGTTACAGGAACTAAATAATGAAAAGAAAATCATTGAAATAACACTCTGGTTCGCTACTCGGCGCTGCCGGAATTACTGATCATTGCAAAATCCAGGAGCGGCGAAGGATTTTTGCTATCTTGCAGGACTTGTTTAATGTAAAAAACGACTAAATAAGATGCAGGAGAATCTTACCAAATGGGTTGATAATCTGGTCCCCTGGCTTCTCAACCACGGGATTAAAATAGTTTTCATTGCTCTTCTGGCTTACCTTATGAATGTTATAATAGGCAGGATCATAGTCAGAACCGTCAGGATTGCTGTGGTAAGGGACGAGAACATGTCGGTTGACGCCGAACGGAAAAGGGAGGACACTCTGATTCACATTTTCAGGGGTGCACTCAGGGTGATCCTGATAGTCCTTGGCTTACTCATGATCCTGCAGGAGTTCGGACTTAAGATCGGACCAATACTGGCTGGTGCAGGGATTGTCGGTGTGGCGGTTGGATTTGGCGGTCAGTACCTTATTAAGGATATTATCACAGGGTTGTTTTTGATACTTGAAAATCAATACCGTATAGGGGACGTCGTGAAGATAGACGGCACAGATGGAGTTGTCCAGGATATAACATTGAGGAAAACCACCTTAAGGGATATGGACGGAACAGTGCATCATATAAATCACGGATCCATAGTACTGGTATCTAATCTGTCAAAGGATTTCGCCAGGGTGAATATTGAAATCGGCGTTGCTTACGACACAGATCTTGAGCATCTTATCAAAGTGATCGACAGGACAGGAATGGAACTGGCTGAAGATCCGGTATTTAAGGAGTTCATAATCTCTCCTCCAAAATTCCTTAGAGTCGAGAAATTTGCCGATTCGGCGATAGTGGTCAAGATCCTGGGCGACACCAAACCCCTGAAGCAATGGGATGTTGCAGGTGAACTTAAGAAAAGGCTGAAGATCGCCTTCGACAGGGAAGGAATAGAAATACCATTCCCACAGACTGTCATTCACCAGGCGAAAAAAGCTGCCGGACAGGAATAAAGAAATCAGACTCCGGCAATCCTTCTCTTATATTCGGCAATGGCTTCATCAAGCCTTTCCCTTTCATTTTATCCAAGGATTTTGCCAGTTTCAAAGTCTTATACTCTTGTAGTGTTTAAATATCAGTATACCAAGCACTATCATTATCAAAGTCTCAAAGGTAATTACGAGCACAAGGTTACCTATTCCGGTTTTCTGGGAAATTACTCCCATCATGTAGTTAATGATCATGTTCCCCGGCAATGCAATCGTAAGCACGAAACTGAATGCCGTTCCCGAGATATGCTTATACCTTTCGCCCACAAGTCCGAGCATAACCGGAAATCCGTTTGCCAGTCCGGTTCCCATAAGGAAGAATCCTGCCGGTGCGATAATTGCAGCTTTTCCTGACTGAACCATTGCAATACCGGTTATCAGCAATATGAATGATATTGCCAGCAGCCTGGCCGGAGCCATGTTCCTGATCAGAATCCCTGTCACGAGTCGCATCGAAACCATTCCGGCCACAAATAATGATAATCCGAGAAGAGCCTTAGCCTGCGGCAGGCTTAGATGATCAGCCAGGTAACTTGTCGTCCAGTTGTTCATCAACCCTTCATAACTGCTCTGGAAAAAGAGGAAGAAAGCTATCAGCAATAACACTCTATCCCTGAAGAAATCCTTTATCCCCGATATAGGAATCTTCTGAGATATCTTCGGCGGCGGAAACTTTGTCAGTCCATAGATTACTACACCCAGCAGCGAAATCAATCCGACAAGCGAGACTATTTTTTCAAATCCGGCCTTTTCCCCTGCAGAACTAAGCAACAGAGGAATCCCCAGCGCGCCTATCCCGAAGAAGACTCCAAGGAGACTAATGTTTGCCGTTCTGTCAGAATCGCTTATGTCGGATACAAGCGCATTTGTAGCCCCGTTGAGAATACCGCCCGACAATCCTACCAGAAAAATCGAACTCTTCAGCAGGATGGATGAAGCAGAAAATGCAACCCCCTCAAAACCGGCAGCCAGAAATATGCATGTAATTGTAAGCAGTAACTTGTATCCATACCTGTCGGCAATCGGCCCGAAGACCAGGGACCCTATCAGAATCCCGAAAGGCAGAATTGAAAACAGGGTGCCTGTTTCTATCTCGCTCATCCCAAGCTTGTCCTTCAGGTCGGTAGCAATCGATCCAAGGGTGATCAGCGCCACGCCAAAAAGCAGCATGCCGAAACAGGCCGACCAGAATACTCTCCGTTTGTTGTACATCTTCAAATATTTAATTATTCAGGACATTGGGATTCTTCAGGGCCAGGTAACCTGCTCCATAAACGGTAACCAGTATACTATATCACACTGCCATTCAGACAGATCTTTTGCACGTTGAATTCATCATCAAATACAACCAGGTCGGCCCGGCATCCTGATTCTATTCTGCCCCTGTCGGCGATACCCATGACCATGGCAGGATACAATGATGCCATTCTCAACGCTTCCTCAAGGGGGATGGAGACATGCCTTACACAATTCTCAACGGCTTTCATCATTGTAAGGGCCGAGCCTGAAAGGGTCCCGTCGGGCAGGGTGAACCTGTCTTCCTTTCTAATGTGCATATAGGCTTCACCGCGGTTCTCCTCCACCGCGTCGGATATCAGGAAGAGTCTGTCGTTCAACAGCTTCTTTGCAATTGAGACCATGCTGTAATCAACATGTATCCCGTCGGCAATAATGCTGGCAAACACACCAGGGGTCTGGAACACCGCACCAGGCAGACCCGGATCGCGGTGATGGAGCTGCGACATGGCATTGAACAGATGGGTTGTGGTCCTTATGCCATTACGGAAACCTTCGACCGCCTCCCTGAAAGTGGCATTGCTATGTCCGGCTGCAACAACTATTCCGCTCTCATCCAAAAACTCAATTATCTCCCTGCTGCATACCTCCGGTGCGATCGTCATCATTCCTATAACTTCCCTGCCTTGTGATATGAGGGCTTCAACATCCTCCAGGACGGGAGTTCTGATATACTCCTTAATATGGGCGCCTCTCCTCAACGGATTCAAAAATGGTCCTTCGATGTGCAAACCAAGCAGGGCCGGGTTCGGATTCTCACCGGCAGTCTTAATTACCTGCCGGTACACTTCGTTCGAATTTGTAGGGATGGCAATAAGAAAACCCGTGGTCCCGGTGCGGACAATTGCAGCGGTGATGGCTTCAAGGGCTTCAGGTGTTGGCGCGGAGGAAAAAAGGTATCCTCCTCCGCCGGCAATCTGAAGATCGATAAATCCCGCCGTCAGGTGATTCCCGCCGCAGTCAATTATTTTGCAGCCGGAAGGAATATGCGAAGGCTCAATTATTGCATCGATTCTGTCATCCCTGACAATCAGGACTTTCCCATCTATAGTTTCGGTGCCGGTGAATATCCTGGCATTTGTAAAAGCAAGTGGCATATACTCTCAACAGTTATTATTTCTTAACCACCAGTCCTGTATAAACTGCCGGAACATTCCATCCCGAAACTTTCAGCACCGGCGCTCCGCCCGTAAGTTTTGTTTCCGGACAGGTTACTGTAACCTCTGTTTTCTCTCCGGGAGCCAGAGTGAAATATCCCTGCGACCAGAACGACGGCAGTATTTCCTCCTCATTCATAAGTATCTGAGGCCTTAAAAAGAAAGCGATTTTTGCAGAGTTGTTCCTGACCCGGATCTTCCATGTATGGTCATTAAGACCGTTCTCTGTCTTCAGTACCGTTGTTTCTACATTTGTCTTAGCCATATCATCCAGTACCTTGTAATCGCCCGATGACGAAATCCAGTAAACATTGCGGGAGACCACGTTTCCGGACTTATCCCTCAGGTTCAGCACTACAAACACAAGGCCTCTGTTTCCCTTTACAACATTATCGAGTGAGGATGTCTCCTTTATGTCGGTTGCACCCAGCGAAACGCTGATATTGTCGGTGAAAAGCCGCTTCGAATCGAGCGACCAGACTTCTGCCTGAGCGGTAAGTCCGGCGATCGGCCTGTAAGTCCTGTTCAGCACCATGACCATGTTATTCAAGAGGTTCAGCTGGATGTGAACCGGTTCACAAGCGTTCTGCATGAAATAATACCCGGCGTTAGGCATCATGTACCAGTCGTACACCTGCCACACGAGACTCGGGAATGCTGCATTGAGCTTCCAGAGCATCACTCCGCCGATATCATTCAACTTATGTCCGGCAGCTTCGAATATCCCCTGATACCCGACCGCATTCATAAGCTGCATCTTGTCGCAGAACTGTTCCATGCTTTCGGGTTCTCCATGACGCTTTATCATATCGCGGTAGTAAGTGTCCCACCTTCCGTTTCCGGTGCACGCATCATGGTAACCCCAGGTATTGTTAAGAGGATATGGCAGGGTCTTGTCCCATACCAGGTCGGGTATTATTCTCGGCAGTATATTGTAGGGCTGCATTGACGGCAGTCCGGTTTCATCCTTGAACACCCAGTCCTTTGCCGAAACCGCTCTCTTGTAGGAGCTTACGGGGTCCTGCCATGTATAGGGGCCGCCGCTGTAAACGCCGCCCGGATTATTATCGGGCCATGAGGCCGGCCAGCCCTCGGGCAGCCTTGCAAATCCCGAGGAGCTCGGGATAAACGGTCTGGTCCCGTCAAGCGAAATAATACTGTTCCTCATGAAATCGTACAATTCCCTTCTGGCATGTCCTTCGTTTCCTCCTGTCCATACAAGCAGGCTGGGATGATTCCTTATTCGGAGAATGGTGCTTTCCACATTCCTTTTGAAGACTTCGCTCTCGAAAGGCCAGTCGGGGGATCCCTTGAATTCTCCCTGGGTATCTCCGGTGATCCAGAAATCGGACCACACGAGAAGACCGTACCTGTCGGCTGCATCAAAAAACTCATCGCGGGGAGTGACGCCTCCTCCCCATATCCTGACCAGGTTTATGTTGGCATTCCTGCAAAGCCTCAACTCGTAATCATACCTTAGCGAATCGCGGTTCAGCATGAAATCCGGAACCCATGCCCCGCCTGTCAGGTGAACCCTTCTTCCGTTAACGTAAAAATCGCGGCGCCAGTTGCCATCCGTTTCAATTGCCTTCGACGAAACAGTCCTGACGCCGAAGAGAAAGGTCGTATCGTCCGAAATTCCCGACTGACCGGTGTAACTGAGATTTATCCTGTAAAGATTGGGCTTCCCGTATCCGTTGGGCCACCATACTGCCGGCTTGTGGAAGGTAAGTTCCTTTGTGTTATCGGGAGTCAGTTCAACAGCATTCGATCCATTACCGCCCACAGTAACATTCCTTGAGAACTCCACCATCGTCCCCCTGAAATTCTCAGGAGATATTTTAACCGTCAGCTTACCCATTTCATCAGATCCGGTATGGTTGAACAGTGTCAGGCCAAGAGAGATCTTTGCCACGGAAGTATCCTGCTCGCCCGCAAATGAGGTTGTAATTTTTGTATTTCCAATGGTAACCCCTCCGGTAGTCCTGAGACAGACCGGCAGCCAGATACCCATATTGCGGTCACGCACAGGGGGCACCCAGTCCCATCCCACCGAACAAAGCATGGTGACGTTCTTTCCGATATCACCCGTCGGTCCGCCGTTAGGATAAAAATCATCAAAGGTCTTGAGCTGCTCTGCTGACGGAAGCCCCGGATAATCGAGAGGATATATTTTCACCGCGATTGCATTTAGCTCACCCGCCCTGATGTGCCGGGTTACATCAAGACTGTATTGTGCGAACATACCTGCCATAACAGTCGAATCAGCCACCTGGCTGCCGTTGACCCACACCCCGGCCCGGTAGTTGATACCCTTGAAGATCAGCTGAAAACAACGTCCCGCATCTGAAGCAGGCACCTGAAATTCAGTACGGTACCAGTAAGGTTTTTTCCAGGGGTTGGCTTCACCAGGGATGAAACTGAACTTCTCAAGGTCGTATTTCCTGTTGAACTCATCGGAAGCATCAGGGATCAGCATGTTGTTGAGCCCCATATTCGGGTCGGGATAAACGCCGTTGGCAACCAGACCTGAAAGGACAGTTGAAGGAACCTTCACCGGGAACCAATAGTCCTTTGACTTGTAACCGGGAGCAGATATTTCTTCCCCTGAGGAAGTAACGACTGCAGAAGACTGCAGTTCAAAATCGGTAAGTTTAACCTGCCTGACTCTGCCTGCCTGAGAGAAAGTCAGGGTCTGGCTGATTAGCAAAAACAAGGTTATCAACCTTAATTTACTTATCATATTCATTATAGTGATATTGTTAATAGTTTAACAGAACCTGCATTTTCAGGACATTGTGAATATAGTTAATTATTGTCAAGGGTCTCCTTCGATGATTGTACACCGGACTTCACCACCCCACCTGATTTTTCTCCCCTGACCGTCATGGTACCCAGAGTCATTACAAAAATAGTGAGTAGTATAACAAGCGTTATCACTTCCTCATTGATCAGGAAAATCCGCGATGAAGCAGGAATGCTGATGAAAAGAAGAATAGTGATCAGCCCTCTTGGCGCAAACATAACCAGCGGAAGAGGCTTCATCCTTATGACAGTAACAAAAAACAACAGTCTCAACAGAAATATCCCCAGGGTGATGACTACGGCAGTCAAAAGATTATGCCACTCAAAAAGACCCTCAACATTGACGTAGTAACCAAAGATTATAAAAAAGAAGGAGCGGACAAGAAATGTAAACTCTGTAAGGATCGTACCGAATGATCTGATATCGCTTCGGAACTTTTCAAAATCAATATATTTTTTTACGAAATCAACTTCAAGAAAATGATTGTTCGACAGAATAAGTCCGAATATCAGGACCAGAAGAAGTGCCGGAAGAACGAGTATTTTAGCAACGGTGTAAATCAGGATGATCGATGTAATTATGAGGACATAGTTCACATGATATGTAATCTTATGAAGAAGGACTGCAAGAATAAAGGAGGTCAGCAATGCTACCACCACTGTTATCAGGCTCTTGATTCCCAGTTCAACCAGACCGTTTCCGATTGTTCCTTCACTAAGCAGAATAAAATCGAAAAATATAATTCCGAAAATATCTGAGAAAGAACTCTCGTATACTATGAACTCCTTATCGGACGTCTTCAGCAGTGAAGATGACGGAATAGCAATAGCGCTGCTTATGATTCCAAGCGGCATGGCGTTTACAAGGGAAACCTTGAGTGAATATCCATAATACCTGGTGAGGATAAGGGTTACTACAGCTGAGAAAACAGCAAACAGTACAAAGGCGGAGGAGATGGATTTTAATATCATCATTTTTTTACGCTTCTCGAGTTTGAGATCGAGACTTGCATCCAGAACTATCAATATAAGCCCGATAGTGCCGAGAACCGGAAGGAGAGGCTGAAGATTGGGCAGAGCAATGTTAAGGGATTTAACTGCCAGTTGAAGGGCTATACCCATTAGTATCAGCAGGATTACCCCTGGTATCCTTGAATACTTCCCTGTGATGTCAAATAAATAGGACAGTATTACTAAACCGCAAAGGAACAGGATGATATAGTTTGTCATATGCGGTATTGTTCTTCGACAAAGCGGCTATTTCCTTATCAGAAGCCAGGTGTCGGAGTATGCCGGAAATTTTGTCCGTATCCTTCCGATCTCACTTCTTGCCTCATCGATATCATCGGTGGCCTTAACAGAGACCCTGTACAAACCAGCATCATTCTTCAGAACCTCTGAAGTGAATCCGTCCTTTCCAATAAGCGCCTGATGATCCCTTGCATTTGCAGGATCCCTGAAACTTCCTATGATAACATAATATTTGCCCGGCGACGGTTCCCTGTCCTCGTTGGCCACAAGTTTCTCCTCAATCTCCCTTATTTGCACAGGAGTTGAAGGCATCAGAACCGAAGCTTTTATAGATGTCCCATCAGGTTCCTTTTCGGTCTTTTTACTTCCGAACAGGCTGGTCTTGCTGGGGTTGCATGAAGCAGCCATAAACATCACCGCTGCAAAAAGTAATATCACTCTTCTCATAATCCATTGTTTTTCATTGCAAAGGTGCGAAATTATCCCCAAACCTCCAAAATTAGTCAGAGAGGGAGGAAAACATAATTAATAAACCAAACCCGGAAACCTCACTGATGGAATTCTTACTTTATAAATACAGTATTTTTTCAAAAATACTTACGAATTTTTGTTGTTTTACGATAAATAATCATATGATATTCGACAAGTTTTTTACCTGAAACGATATGAATTTGAAGGACGGAAGACCGAAGACGGAAGACCGAAGACCGAGGACGGAAGACCGAAGACCGAAGACGGAAGACAGAAGACAGAAGACGGAAGACGGAAGACCGAAGACAGAAGACAGAAGACAGAGGACGGAAGACGGAAGACAGAAGACAGAGGACGGAAGACGGAAGACCGAAGACAGAGGACAGAAGACAGAAGACAGAAGACAGAAGACAGAAGACGGAAGACAGAAGACAGAAGACGGAAGACGGAAGACCGAAGATGAAAGAACGATGAACGATGAACGATGAACGATGAACGATGAACGATGAACGATAAACGATAAACAAATACCGAACAGGCTTTGAGACATCCCCTCCTACTTCAGGTACTTCTTAATATTGTAAAGCCTGTTCAACGCCTCCATCGGTGTGAGATTGTCTATGTCGAGGTCGAGGATCTCATCGCGGATCTGCTTCAGGACAGGATCGTCGAGCTGAAAGAAGCTGAGCTGATAGCCTTCGCGGTGACCGGCAAGTCCGGCAATCGGTTTGGCCAGCTCCTGTTTCTCATGACTCTGCTCAAGTTCCTTCAGGATATCGGAGGCACGCGACACAACACTCCTGGGCATGCCTGCCATCCTGGCCACGTGGATCCCGAAACTGTGCTCACTGCCGCCTCTCTTTAGCTTCCGGAGAAAAATGACCTTGTTGTTGAATTCCCTTATGGATATGTTGTAATTCCTTACCCTTGGAAATGAGTTTTCCATCTCGTTCAGCTCGTGGTAATGTGTGGCAAAAAGCGTCTTCGCCCTGTGCTTGTTTTCATGAAGGTATTCAACCATCGCCCATGCTATCGATATCCCGTCGTAGGTACTGGTTCCGCGCCCGATCTCGTCGAGAAGGACAAGACTCCTGTCCGACAGGTTGTTCAGTATACTTGCCGTCTCGTTCATCTCGACCATGAAGGTCGACTCGCCCAGGCTTATGTTATCGGATGCCCCCACCCTGGTGAATATCTTATCTACAATTCCTATCGTTGCTTCCTTTGCCGGAACAAAACAGCCGGTCTGGGCCATAAGCACCGTAAGGGCTGTCTGGCGGAGAAGAGCCGACTTTCCCGACATGTTGGGTCCTGTAAGTATTATGATCTGTTGATCGTCGGTGTCGAGATACAGGTCGTTCGGCACGTACGACTCGCCGGGAGGAAGCTGCTTTTCGATAACAGGATGACGCCCGTCCTTAATATCGAGCCTGAAGGTGTCATCGATTACAGGCCTGACATAGTTATTATCCTTCGAAACGAGGGCAAACGAATAAAGGCAATCGAGCCTGGCTATAAGCGATGAGTTAAGCTGGACAGGAGGAATGTATTCCACTATTGCCTGCACCAGGTCGTTGAAAAGCTTAGTCTCCAGCGCTACTATCTTTTCCTCGGCTCCCAGTATCTTCTCCTCATATTCCTTGAGTTCCGCGGTAATATATCGCTCGGCGCTGACAAGGGTTTGCTTGCGTATCCATTCCGGAGGCACCTTGTCCTTATGGGTATTCCTGACCTCTATATAGTAACCGAACACATTGTTGAAACTGATCTTCAGCGATGTAATGCCGGTACGCTGTACTTCCCTGGCCTGGAGATCATTAAGATAATCCTTCCCGCTGTAAAGGATTCTTCTCAGATCATCGAGCTCATCCGAAACACCTTCTGCAATAACCTTTCCCCTGATCAGTTGTACCGGGGGATCATTGTACAGGCCTGAGTCAATCCTGTCGGCAATCGTCTGGCATGGATTGAGCTGTTCGCCGAGTATCTTCAGAGGCTCGCATCCGCTCTTTTCGCAAAGCTCCCTGATCGGGACCACGGCCCTGAGGGCTCTCTTCAACTGCACCACCTCCCTTGGATTCACCCTGCCGACAGCCACCTTCGAGACCAGTCTTTCAAGATCGCCGACCTGCTGTATCAGTCCTGCAATTTCCTTCATTACATGCTGATCCGAAATAAGATATTCAACTATATCATGCCTGTCGGTTATCGGCTGAATATCCTTCAGCGGAAGGGAAACCCATCTCTTGAGCATTCTCCCTCCCATCGGCGAAATGGTCCGGTCGATGACGTCAATGAAGGTCCGGGCTCCCTCGTAAGGCGTGTGGAACAGCTCAAGGTTCCTTATAGTGAACTTGTCGAGCCAAACATACCTGTCCTCGTCAATCCTTGACAGGTTTGTGATATGTCCGAGCTGCGTATGCTGTGTAATGTCGAGATAATGCAGCACTGCTCCTGCTGCGATCACCGCCAGGGCCAGGTTCTGAACTCCGAATCCCTTAAGCGAGGTTGTCTCGAACTGCTTCAGAAGCCTGTCGCTTGCTGCTTCGGGAGTGAATATCCAGTCGTCGAGCTTGAAGGTATAGAATTTCGTTCCGAAGTTTTCAATGAAGAGTTCATTTTTCCTCTTCTCATAAAGCACCTCTTTGGGTTGGAAGTTATTGAGGAGCTGATCGATGTACTCAAATGTTCCTTCCGAGGCGAAAAACTCTCCGGTCGATATGTCGAGAAAGGCCACTCCGGCGGCTTTCTTGTCGATATGGACCGCGGCCAGGAAATTATTCTCCTTATGTGTCAGGACATTATCATCCAGCGATACCCCTGGTGTGACAAGCTCGGTTATTCCTCTTTTTACAATCTTTTTTGTTAGTTTCGGATCTTCCAGCTGTTCGCAGATAGCCACCCTCTGTCCTGCCCTTACCAGCCTGGGAAGATAGATATCAAGGGCATGGTAGGGAAATCCTGCCAGTTCAACTGAAGAGGCTGAACCGTTTGCTCTCTTTGTCAGGGTAATCCCAAGTATTTCCGAGGCCTTGATGGCATCGGGACCGAAGGTCTCATAAAAATCACCCACCCTGAAAAGCAGAATGGCGTCAGGGTGCTTTGCCTTGACGTGGTAATACTGCTTCATAAGCGGTGTCTCAACATATTTCTGTTCGTCGGCCATGGGGAAAGACGCAGGGAAACATTTCAACGATTGATCTTCAACAAAGATAATTTTTTTAAGAATGGCGGTGGATAATGGGAAAGGGTTTTCTCCTGCCCTACCATGTACATAGTTTAAGGGGAGGGTTGGGTGGGGTTTGTTTCACTCCGTCAGGTAACAATTATCATTGTTCAGGTTTATACCTTTTCGTACCTTGTAACATTTATGAATAAATACCTGTGTGAAATGAAGAAAGTCCTTATCCTGGGAGCAGGAATGGTTGTAAAACCGATGGTTGAATTCCTGCTTGATAACAATTACGCTGTCAAGGTTGCCACAACCACAAAAGAAAAGGCCGACAGGATGATAAAGGGCCATCCCAACGGATCATCGATGAGATGGTCGGCTGATGAAACCGAGGTCCTCGACAAGCTTGCCGGCCAGCACGACATAGTGGTTTCGTTCCTTCCGTACAGGTATCATGCAGTTGCCGCCAGGGCATGCATAAAATCCGGAAAGCCTCTTGTAACCACATCTTATGTCCAGCCCGAAATGCAGGCCCTGGACGAAGCTGCAAAGAGGTCGGGCGTCCTGCTGCTCAATGAGATAGGACTCGATCCCGGAATCGATCACATGACCGCCATGAAGGTGATTGACCATATTCACTCCTTAGGAGGAAAAGTGGAGAAGTTCTGGTCGCTTTGCGGAGCCCTGCCTGCACCAGGTGATGCCGATAATCCAATGAAATATAAATTCTCATGGAGCCCCAAGGGGGTGGTCCTGGCGAGCCGCAACAGCGCTCTTTACCTGAAAAACGGGGAAAAGGTCCAAATTGATCCCGTGAACCTTTTCAAGGACAGGTTCAGTTACAATTTCCCGGGAGTTGGCGAAATGGAAGTGTATCCCAACAGGGATTCGATAAGCTATATGGATATTTACGGGATACCTGAAGTATCGACCATGTACCGCGGAACATTCAGGTTCAGGGGATGGTGCGAGACCCTCGACGTGATGAAGGCTCTCAATATGCTCGACGACACCATAATAGATTACACCGGAAAAGATTATGCGGGTTTCATTTCCGAGCGATCGGGACTGGACACTGCAAACCTGCGTGAGAACATAGCCCTGAAGCTCGGGATCCCGAAGTCATCAGTTGCCCTGGATTCCCTCGAATGGCTGGGATTCTTCGGCAACGAAAAACTTGATTGCACAAAGACCTCACCGTTTGAGATCACAGCGGAAAGGATGATCAGCAAAATGATGATATCAGGTAATGAACGCGATATGGTTGTGATGCAGCATATCTTCCTGGCTTCCTACCCGGACGGTAAAAAAGAGGTGATAAAATCATCAATGCTCGATTATGGATCTCCTGAAACCAATACGGCAGTTGCCAGAACGGTTGCCCTTCCTGCATCAGTGGCAGTAAAAATGATCCTTGAAAAGAAAATAACTCTTACCGGTGTTTACAGACCGGTGGCGCCGGAGATATACAACCCCGTTATCGATGAGCTTAAAACACTGGGGATCGAGATGAAGGAGGAATACGGACTTCCCGAATCAGAGATCAGGAAGTTGTGAATCTTCTGAATAATTTCAGAAAACACATGTCAGTTCAGAATTTCAGATAAAACTCCTTTATCAGCTCAATAAATTCAGGAGTTTTCTGCCTGCCGAAACCCGGAACCATCCGTTTGGGAGCGGGAAACGAAGTCGGGCTGACATGAGTGATTCTGATACAAAACAATTCATGCTCCTTCGCCTTTTCAATGAATATCTTACCTTCCGCAACAGGCATGATAACCTGCAGCAGGCCATCTCCGGTTAAAAGACGGAAGCTTCGCTCCCTGATATCAACAATGTTTCCGAGAAGTACACCGTCGGTGCCAACTTTGAAGGCGCATCTGTCGTGCTTTACAGTAAATTGTTTGAACTGAAAATAGTCATTGCTCATCTGCCCTCCGGGATATATCCCTGGTTACATTCCATCCCTCACAATTTCGATAATAATTTACTGCAAACCGTTAAATGAAATTAATTTTTTATCTTAAGCCGATAAAACCATCTGACCGCCCATGAAAACAATGAAGATCATTCCGGTCGTTATTGCAGTAGCAGTTGCCGGAGTATTTCTGGTTTCGGGATCATCATGTCCCGCAACCGGTGAAAGGATCCAGGAGCAGAACACCGCTTCGCGAAATTACCAGAAGTATTGTGCCGGCTGTCACGGTGCCAACCTCGAGAAATTTGCAGCAAAGGCCTGGATGGACGAGGAAGGCACGGCTTCCGTGTTTCGCAGCATTAAATCGGGTATTGAGACGATAGGAATGCCTTCGTTTGAAAAAACCTTCAGCACTTCCGAGATAGATGATCTTGCAGCATACGTCAAGAAAGGGATCCCTGAGAACAGGGATAACCTGAGGCCGGCTGTTACACCCGGAGGAATTATCGAGTCGGAGGTTCAGAAATTTGTTGTCGACACCGTGGTGAAAGGGCTGAATGTTCCCTGGGGACTTGCATTCCTTCCCGACGGCAGAATGCTGATCACCGAACGGGCCGGAACTCTTCATATATTTTCGGACGGGAAACTTTCCCCTCCTTTAGGCGGTATTCCGGAGGTAATGGCAATAGGACAGGGAGGACTGCTCGATGTCTGCCTTCATCCCGACTATGATAAGAACGGATGGATATACTTTTCTTATTCATATTTAAACAACACCGGGAGAAAGCCTGTCGGCAACACAGCCATAATGAGGGCCCGGCTTAAAGGCAATTCGCTTGCCGACCAGCAGATAATCTACAAGGGAACTCCCGAGACCGACAGAAACTACCATTTCGGGTGTAAGATCGCATTTGACAATAAAGGACATATCTTCTTCGGGAATGGCGACAGGGGCCAGCATTTCGATTTCCCTCAGAAACTCGACAACACAAACGGGAAGATACACCGCCTTAACGATGACGGTACAATACCTGCCGACAATCCGTTCGTCAACACTCCGGGAGCCATCAAATCGATCTACAGCTACGGCCACCGGAATCCACAGGGCACCTGCATTGATCCGCTTACCGGTGAGCTTTGGATTTCGGAGCATGGGCCAAGGGGAGGCGACGAACTGAATCTTATAAAGCCCGGACTCAACTACGGATGGCCCGTAATATGCTACGGTATAAACTATGACGGAACAATGCTTACACCTCTGTCGGAAAAGGAAGGGATGGAACAGCCGGTCTTCTACTGGCTGCCTTCAATAGGACCCTGCGGGATGACATTCGTAACAGGCGAACGGTATAAGAACTGGAAAAACAATATTATGCTGGGCTCCCTGCCCCTGAAACACCTTGAAAGGGTGGTCTTTAAAAATGACCGGGTTCTTCACCGCGAACCTCTTCTCGAAGGCATCGGAAGGGTAAGAAACGTGGTTATGAGTCCCGACGGATATATTTACCTTGCGATTGAAACACCAGGCGCAATTATGCGTCTTATTCCAATTGA
The DNA here is from genome assembly GCA_049294075.1 of Bacteroidales bacterium. GTDB lineage: Bacteria > Bacteroidota > Bacteroidia > Bacteroidales > VadinHA17 > LD21. The sequence goes on from JBAQCK010000190.1 coordinate 26,045, forward strand.
ATAGACACATCAAAGACCCTATAACAACAACAAAACACTATATCACATGAAAATAATCAAACACATCACACTTTCCCTGTTTGCGCTGGGCGCCTTTATTACAACTTCTGCCGATGATGATGTCAGGCTGCTCAGATTCCCGGATATCAACAAGGATCTTATTGCTTTTGTTTATGCAGGCGATATCTGGACTGTCAGCTCCTCCGGAGGTGAAGCCCGCCGCCTGACATCCCATGACGGGCTCGAACTCTTTCCGAAAATCTCGCCCGACGGACAGTGGATAGCCTTCTCTGGTGAATATTCAGGAAGCCGCCAGATCTTCGTTATTCCTTCAAACGGAGGAGTTCCAAGGCAGCTCACATGGTACAACTCGGTGGGTGTAATGCCTCCAAGGGGAGGCTGGGACAATGCTGTGCTGGACTGGACACCCGACAGCAAACAGATTCTGATACGTTCGGCCCGGACTGAATTCGGAGAACGCCAGGGGAAATATTTCCTTGTGGGCCTTGACGGGCTTTTTGAAAAACCGCTTCAGATAGTAAACGGAGGATTCGGAGTCCTTTCTCCCGACGGATCAAAAATTGTATTTACACCGGTCGACCGTGAATTCAGGAACTGGAAACGCTACAAGGGCGGAAGGGCAACAAACCTATGGATCTATGACCTGAAAGCGAACACCTCGGAGCAGATCACCGATTTCGAAGGTACCGACCAGATTCCGACCTGGTCAGGCGACAATATCTTCTTTGCCTCCGACCGCGATCTGAGACTCAATATCTGGAAATACAACACCACGACAAAGGAAACCTCCCAGATAACCCGGCATACCGATTTCGACGTAATGTGGCCGTCGGGAAACGGAGATCAGCTTGTTTACGAAAACGGCGGATACATCTACCGTCTCAGCCTGCAGTCGGGACAATCGGAAAAAGTGAAGGTGAATATCAATTTCGACAATCCAAACCTGGTGCCATATTATAAAAATGTAAAGGACGACATTCACAGCGCAGACGTCTCTCCAACAGGAAAAAGAGCTCTTTTCGATGCAAGGGGCGATATCTTCTCTGTTCCTGCCGAAAACGGGATCACCGAAAACCTGACCGAAACCCAGGGCATCCGTGAAGTATTCCCTGCCTGGTCGCCCGACGGAAAGTACATCTCATACTATTCAGATAAAACCGGAGAATATGAACTCTGGATCATTGAAAACAAAAAAGGGGCCGAACCCCGACAGGTAACATTCAAATCGGCAGCCTGGAAATACCAGCCTCAATGGTCGCCCGACAGCCGCCATCTTCTCTTCTTCGACAGAACTATGAAACTACAGCTCATTGAAGCTTCGACCGGGAAGATTACAGATGTCGACCAGGCTGTTTCAAACGAAATAAGAAGCTACAGCTTTTCACCCGACTCACGCTGGATTACCTATACAAAAGAGGGAGAAAACGAAAAACCAGCTATCTGGGTTTACGACATCCCCGCCTCGACGAAACATCAGCTCACCGACGGTACATTCGCCGATGACAGTCCGGTCTTCAGCCTCGACGGCAATTATATATTCTTTGCTTCCGCCCGTGACTACAACCTTTCTTTCTCAAGTTTCGACTTCGACTATATCTACGACAGGGCGAACCGCCTCTATGCTATGGCGCTTACTCCAAAAAGCCCCAAACTTTTCAAGGACAAAAACGATACTGAACCTGTGAAGGAGCAAAAGGATGCAGCACCTGCAGCTAAGGACACAAAATCAAAGAAGACCAGGCCGGCTGAAGAGACTCCTGCAGAAGAAAAGAAGGTAAAGGTGGAAATCGATTTCAACGGGATTAACAACCGCGTAACCGCCCTTCCGGGTGAAGCAGGCGAGTACAGGATAGTCGGTTCTGCCGATGGCGGGCTTGTCTTTATGAACGATGGAAAACTCATGAAGTACAACATAGAGGAAGAGAAAAATGAAGAGATACTCGACCGGGCGATGTCAGTGTCCATCACTGCCGACGGGAAAATGGCAATGTATCGTTCCGGACCCGATTATGGAATCATCAAGCTTACTCCGGGTCAGAAAGCCGGAGCAGGCAAACTGAACCTCGACGGACTTGAGATGAAAATCGATCCGCGGAAGGAGTGGAACCAGATATACACCGATGCATGGAGAATATTCCGTGATTTCTTCTATGTGAACAACCTCCACGGCGTCAACTGGCCTGAAATGAAAGAACGCTACAGTGCACTTCTTCCGTTTGTAAGTCACAGGGCCGACCTCGACTACATACTGAATGAAATAATGGCAGAAAGCAACACCGGTCACTGTTATGTCGACTGGGGAGATTTCGCTAACGTAAAAAGGATTGACAATGGTCTCCTTGGAGCCGATCTGACAGCTGATGAGGCATCAGGCCGCTTCAAAATAGCTAAAATTTTCCAGGGTGAAAGCTGGAATGAAGCACGACGTTCACCATTAACAGAAATGGGCGTTGATGTAAAGGAGGGAGATTATCTGTTAAGCATCGACGGCAAGGATGTGACCACCGCGGCAAATCCTTATGTCTTACTTGAAAACAAGGCAGGAAAACCTGTCGAGATAAAAGTCAATTCCAAACCATCCTCAGACGGAGCGCGGACATATCTGATAAAACCAATCTCAAGTGAACTCGAACTCCGATATTTCAACTGGGTAAACGAAAGACGCGCGATGGTGGATAAGCTTTCTGGAGGCAGGATCGGCTACATCCACGTGCCAAACACATCGACTGAAGGTAACAGGGAATTGTTCCATGGCATGTACACCTACTGGAACAAGGAGGCCCTTATTATTGATGAACGTTATAACGGAGGAGGTTTTATACCCGACAGGATGGCCGACCTCCTCGACCGCCACACCCTGGTTTACTGGCATCAGAACGGTCTGCAGCCGGGAAAATCGCCTGCAATCGCCCACGACGGACCCAAGGTGATGCTGGTGAACGGATATTCATCATCCGGAGGAGATGCATTCCCCTACTTCTTCAGGAAACTCGGACTCGGGAAGCTTATCGGCACCCGCACCTGGGGAGGGCTGGTAGGGATATCCGGCAATGCCCGGCTTGTTGATGGAGGCAATATATCCGTTCCCAGGTTCGGGATATTCGACAAGGAAGAAGGATGGATTATTGAAGGGGTCGGAGTTGCTCCCGATATCGAGGTTGTTGACCGCCCCGAACAACTGGTGAAAGGTCAGGATCCCAGTGTTGAAAAGGCAGTGGAAGTCCTCCTTAAGGAGCTGAATGAAAAACCGGTAAAAAAAATCACTGCACCGGTTCCTCCCGACCGTTCAAAATGGCACGAAGACTTTTAGAACATTTTGCCGCGCATTTTGTTAACGTTTACAGGGAATAGTTTAAATTTATATTGGCAATTAAACGCATAATGCGCATTCAGCTTTCACGCCGACTGTTTATGATCGTGGCGTTCTCACTGGCTGTCACACTGGTGCAGGGATCACTGCCGGCAGGAAAACCCGATACTCTGTTCCTGTCGGATGAGATACTTAATATTGAACTGAGATCCGATTTTACTTCAATAAGGGCGGACACCTCAGTAGATCCGGTGTTTTATGAGGGAAGGCTGATTTATCAGGAACCAGACGGAAAAATTAAAAGATTCCATGTAAAGGTGAGGGCCAGGGGGGACTTCAGACGCAGACCCGATATATGCTCCTTCCCTCCAATTATGGTCAACTTCAAGAAAAAAGAGGTCCGCAATACCATATTCGAGGGTGAGGACAAGCTTAAGCTCGTTACACCATGCCAGATAGAAGAAGATGTTATTGAGGAATTCCTGATCTACAGGATGTACAACCTTGTAACTCCGCTGAGTTACAAGGTCAGGCTGGCAAAAATCAAGTACTATGACACTGCTTCTGAAAAGGAACTTTTTGAAAGATACAGCTTCTTTATCGAGGACGACGACCGGCTGGCTGAACGCTTCGATGCTTCAAAATTTGAAGGATTCCTGACTCCCTTCGACCTCGACAGGGGAAACTTCATGCTTATGTCGGTCTTTGAGTACCTTATAGGAAACAAAGACTGGTTTATTTCATCCCACAGGAATGTAACCATTCTCCGGCCAAACGATACCACAAAAGCTCTTCAAGTGGTGCCCTATGATTTCGATTTCGCATCACTTATAGATGCCAGCTATACTAAACCGAGGAACGTCCCGGAGCGATACCTGAGCACACGCAGGGTATTCAAGGGTTTATGCTATACGAGGGAGGAATTTGAAAAGACCTTCCAGACTTTCAGGAATCTGAAGCCTGTGTTTGAATCTTTGTTTAAGGTTGAGGAGCTGATCTCAAGATCAACCAGAAACAGGAACTTGTATTACCTTGATGAGTTCTACGAAATAATTCAGGACGAGGAATTATTCAGGAAGGAATTCCTGGATGCATGCGAAACCCGTAGCATGTATAACCTTCCGGAAGAATAGCATCCAATATGGCAATCAGGATTCTTCAAACATCAGATCTTCATATAGGTAAACGGCTTTACGAAAAGGAGCTGGCGGAAGATCTGCAGATCTTTTTCGGATGGCTGATCACCATGATAGAAAAGGAACAGATTGACGCCCTGATTATAGCGGGGGACATTTTCGATGTTGCCAATCCGTCGAGCGAATCGAGAAAGATGTACTATGAGCTCCTCGTTAAGCTTTCAAGACTCAAATGCAAGGTCATCATCGCGGGCGGCAACCACGATTCCCCTTCAATGCTCGAGGCTCCCGGGGAACTGCTGAGGGAACTTGACATCCACGTTACCGGAGGCCTGCCTGACGATCCTCGTGAGATGCTGATCTTAGTTAAAGGAGCTGACGGAAATCCTGCACTGGTGATAGCATCTGTTCCTTTCATCCGTGATGCCGACCTGCGTCGACATGCTCCCGACGAAAGCTATGAGGACCGGCTGGAAAGCATCAGGGCGGGAATAATCCGCATCTACTCGGACCTCGCGGTAAGTTGTGAAAAACTTTACCCCGGGATCCCGGCTATAGCGATGGGACATTTCTTCGTCAAGGGAGGTACGCTGTCCGAAAGCGAACGGGAAATCCAGGTCGGGAACCTGGCTGCCATTGACTCAGGCAGACTTCCGTCCCTGTTCTCCCACTATGCCCTCGGCCACCTCCATAATCCACAGTCGCCCGACGGCGGTAGTAGAATACATTACAGCGGTTCGCCTGTAAAACTATCATTCAGCGAAAGGGACAACACCAGCCGGGTGCTCATTTACACGCTCGAAAATGGAGAAATTACTGTCACATCGGTCCCGGTCCCTCCTGCCAGAAATCTGATTAAACTCACGGGAACAGTAAGCAGCATAAAGGAAGAATTAAACCGGCTTACGCCGGGCAACCGACTCCTCACAACTCTTATCGAACTCGATGCCACTGAGGAAAATGAAGATCCTGCAAAAAGGAGCGAACTCGAAACACTTGTGAGTGAGTTCTCAATGGGAACCATGGAGATCATAAAGAGCAGAATCAGGTTTCTTAACAAGACATCCGGAACGGCCGACATTTATGATGCCGGTACCAGTATTGAAGAACTGGAGCCTTCGGAAGTCTTTGAAAGAAGGATGGAAAACGACAATCTTGATGGGAAGACTGTCCTTATGCTGAAGGAAGCATTTGCCGAATTGCTCGCGGAAGTCCGGCAGAAACAGAATGAATAGGCCATGAAGATCCTGAAGATAAGATTTGAAAACATAAACTCGCTGAAAGGCGTCCATGAAATAGATTTCAGCGTGAATCCACTGGCCTCCGCCGGGCTGTTTGCAATAACCGGCGCCACAGGTACAGGCAAAACAACCATTCTCGATGTAATCACACTCGCGCTCTTCGACAGGATTCCAAGAGTTGACGAGAAGATATCGAAGGGACTTATCGAGAGGACCGGACTAATCATCACCCGGAACATGAACAGCTGCTTTGCCGAAGTAAGCTACCAGTGCATTAAGGGTATATTTACTTCGAAATGGAGCATTTCAAAAACCCGCACTGGCACCCTGAGGGAATACGAAATGGAACTGTACGACAGCAGCGGAGCCCTTCTTGATCTTAAGAAAACAGAGGTCCCTCCCGGAAATGAGAAGAACATCGGCCTTAACTTCGATCAGTTCACTAAAGCCATCATCCTTGCTCAGGGAGACTTTTCAGCCTTCCTGAAGGCAAAAGGAGACGAAAGGGGAAAACTTCTCGAGCAGATAACCGGAAGCTGGATCTACAGGGAACTGGGGAAAGCCGCCTTCAGCAGAAACAGACAGTTCGGACAGGAACTCGAGAATCTGCTTGCAAGGGAAAAGGATCTCAGGAACAGGCTTATGGATGATAACTCCTATGCACTCCTTCTCTCCGAACTTGCTGAACGGGATAATGCGATTAAATCATATGCTGCCAGAATAAAGACTCTGAACGATCAGAAAAAACTCAAGGGAGATATCAGGCAGCTCGCTTCAAATCTGGTAATTAAGGAAACCAGGGAAAAAGAACTGGCGTCAGAACATGAGGAGTTTATAAGGCTGAACGGAGCAAGACTCGAAAAGCACCGCAAACTGATGCCCTTCTCAAAAAAGCTGTGGGAATGGCAGCAACTGGGGAAAAACCTGATCAGCAATACTGAAAGGCAGGGCAAAATCCAGCAGGATATTACCGGATGCCAGAACAGGGATGAAGAAATCAGGAAGGAGGTTGCCCGACTCACAGGAAGCACGGATGAGGTTCCCGACGCTCTCGATGCATTCGAGAAAAAGGTACTTGAAATTGAAAGACAAAAAGCAGAGAAGGATACACTTGCAGATACAGGCAAAAAAGAAGTTGTCAGAATATGCGGCGAACTTAGGCTGAAGCCGGAGCTCTCCAATCCCGGTAAAATGGAGTCAGATGTGCGCAGACTGATTTCAGAAAAGAATTCGTCTATCGGAGTACTGACTGCCGGACTAGATCCGGGACTCCTGGAATCTCCTGAGGCAGGATTGAGAAAGGTAAGGTCATTCAGCGAATTTGCTGACAGATATAAGACTGAAAAGCTCCAACTCAACAACCTTAACCAGCGGCTTGAAAAAGATAACAACGAACTCAGTGAAGCTCTGAAGGTAATTGATGAACTGCCTGAGATGATCGCAAAGGCAAGGGATGAAAAAACCAAAGCGGATCTCATACTGGATAATCTGACAAAGGAAAGGAGAATACGCGAGCTTTCTGCAAGTCTCGAAGAACACAGGCAGCGCCTTACTGACGGAGAACCCTGCCCACTGTGCGGCTCAATCCATCACCCCTACAGGGAACATGGTCCGGCCGCCGCCGATGAACTCGCCGGAAAAATCAAAGAGGCCGGTGAAGAATGCGAGAAATGCAGAAAAACACTCTTCTCACTTGAAACCCGGCTGAATCAGAATATTGAAATAAAGGAGAGAAAATCCAAGGAAATCGCCGACCTCGGACAGGATATCCTGAAGGTGACCGAAAAATGCAACTCAGCGCTTTCCGGCCTGCCGGCAGAGTACAGGTCCATGGAACCTCAGGCTATACTCGATTCGCTGAGATCCAGGAATGATGACCTGGAAAAATTCATTTCAGAATCAGCGGCCAGGACAAAGCTTATTGACCTGACTGGCCGTCTCGTCAATCTTCTTGAACTCACAACCCTTTCTGATGAGCTTCACCAAAAGAGACAACAGCTGTTCAACGGCATTGATGTCAGGCAGGTAACCGGCTCCCTGATAAAAAGATTTACCGAGAACAGCACCACAAGTAACAGGCTGCTTGTGGACAGGAAGGAACTGGATGAACGCGTGGAAAAGGACAGAAAGGATCTGACCGATCTCGAAGAAGAACTCAAAAATGAACTCCCCGACTACCCGGAAATAGGAAAAGCCCTTCAAGATATAATTAAGAATGCAGATTACAAGGTTCTCTACAACCGGGAAGAAAGCCTGAAGAACGGGCTTCTTGAAATAAAGACTACACTGAAGGAATTCAGGTCAAGGTTAAGTGACATGAAGTTGTCTGACACCCCTGCACAGGTTGAAGACATAAATGCCGAACTGGAGACCATCGGCAAAAAGCTTGAAGAGGAGAATGTCCTGAGGGACGGCCTTTTAACACGGAAGGGGTTACAGACTGAAACACTTAAAGAGCTCGAAACCGTTAATGCTGATATTGACCGTCAGAGAAAAACAAGCGAAAAATGGGTTCTTCTCAACAAATACATAGGCGATGCCGAAGGAAAGAAGTTCAGCACCTTTGCACAGCAGCTCACTCTTTACCAGCTTGTAAAGCTTGCCAACAGAAGGCTCAGGATGCTGAACGACAGGTATCAGCTTGACATCCCGGAAGAAGACAAGGATGACAGTCTGAATGTGATCGACACTCACATGGGCGACCTGAAGAGATCGGTAAAATCGCTGTCGGGAGGCGAGAGCTTTCTGGTGAGCCTCTCGCTGGCCCTGGCCCTGTCAGATCTGGCATCGCGACAGGTCGACATAAAAAGCCTGTTCATCGACGAAGGATTCGGTTCCCTCGACCGGTTAACCCTCGACATGACCATTGACACACTTGAGAAACTTCAATTTGAAACCAGCAAGACTATTGGAGTGATCTCTCATATCGAGGCTATGCAGGAACGGATTGCCACCCAGATCAGGCTGACCAGGAACGGACAGGGGTACAGTTCCATGGAGATCGTTTAAGTACCTGTCATTGCCTAAACTCCCCTGCTCTCCTCCCTCACGAGCGCCCGGCTCCTGATACGGTGCTGCGTGGCGGCGACATTGCCTATGTGATCGGTGAACCCGGGCAGGTCAGACAGGCAGATGTACTGCTTAATATAAGCCGGCACCCGGCCTGAATGCGTCATTATTCAATGTTGAGCCGGTTTTGCACTTCGTAGCTTTCCTTGAGAACCGAAGCTTCAGCGGAGGTTCTGGCGAAGAAGTGTTTTGCAAGTTGTGCCAGTCATGCCAGTTATACCTTGCGTCGTGCGTCGTGCAAGGCTTCCGACAGTACAAAGCAGGTGGTTGCCAATTCCGGAAAAGCTCCACGGGGATAGTTTTTTTGGTACGTCATTTGCTATTTTATATGTAAAGGCACAGATCAATTAACACTCCACGTCATGAAAAAGTATATAATAACCACCATCCTCGCAGTAATGATGACAGCGGGAGCCACTCTGACCGCACGGGACTATCCGGACGATTACCTTGGACTTCCTGGTGACAACCTCAATCTTTACGCGGTATTGAATCTCTTCCAGGAGTCTAAGACCCTCGAGGAATTCGAAAGATCACTTAACGATGCAGACACGAGGGTCAACAACCTCGATCTGAACGGCGACAATTACGTCGACTATATAACCGTACGGGACTATGTCGACGGGAACGTTCACAATATTGTACTGAGAGTGGCTCTGGACCGCAACGAAACCCAGGACGTTGCCGTATTCACGGTGCAGAAGTTCTCCGACGGATCGGTCAACATCCAGCTTGTCGGCGACGAAGCCCTCTACGGGAGGAATTACATAATCGAACCCGATTATGACAACTACTACTCAGGAACATACAACCCGGGGTACACCGGAGGAAGCAGGGTAACCATCCATCTGGTTGCTGACTGGCCGGTTGTAAGGTACATTTATTTCCCCTCGTACATCCCCTGGTACTCATCGTGGTACTGGGGATACTACCCCTCCTACTGGAATCCCTGGCGCCCCTTCTACTACCATTACTACTACGGCTTCCACTACTACAATATCCACAACCATTACTTCTCGATGTTCAGGCGTTGGGATCACATCAGGTATCACAGATACAATGATTTTTACTACACCCGCCTGAGATCACATTCAACCATGTACTCAAGCAGGGTGAGGGAAGGCCGGTACAGGGACACTTACTCCCGTCCGGATATGAGGGCAACGGGTGAATCGCACTATGCAAAACTCAGTCAGACCAGACGCGGCAGCAGCCAGACTGCCTCATCGGAAGCCATGCGCAGGTCATCGTCGACTCAAAGGTCATCGGCTGTATCGTCAAACACAACCAGAAGAGCGGCATCCAATCAGAGTCAGCCGACGGTTCAAAGGAGCAATCCATCCACGGTAAACAGGCAGGCCGCCGCCAGGCCTCAGACGGCGCAGAGACCGGCAACGACTCAGAGACCGACTACGGCGCAGAGACCGGCCACAGTTCAAAGACCGGCCACAACTCAGAGACCGGCCACAGCTCAAAGACCGGCTACGGCGCAGAGACCGGCCACAACTCAGAGACCGGCCACTGCCCGGAGATCTGCTCCGGTCAGCTCCAGGCCTCAGGCCACTCCAGGATCGAGCTCGCCCCAGAGGTCTCAGGCATCCGCTCCCAGGCCGCAGTCAGGCTACAGCAGGTCAGGCTCAGCATCCTCATCAAGGTCGTCAGCCCCTGCCGCCAGATCATCATCGCCCAGCCGCGGTTCTGCCCAGGCATCTTCCGGCAGCTCATCCGGCAGAAGCAGCAGCAGTTCTTCGGGATCTTCCAGAAGCTCCGGCTCATCGGGAAGAAGATAACCCTCTTTCGCTAAAGCTTCAGAGGGCAAAGCCAGCAACTATATAAACTACTAACAACGCCGCCTTGGAGAGTCACTTTCCGGGGCGGTTTTTTCATTCATTTTTTCATTAAGAAACCGCGTTTTCTCATTATGAGAATTTCTCACGATCCGGATCCTGCAGAAATATCCGTTGTTAATATTCTAACAGCCTGGTTTTATGAAAATTGCAAATGAAATGCCTGCTTCCGGCACATTGTGGCACGGAGTTGGTTATTACTCATGAGAATTCAACAACCCACTCCATGAAGAAGACCATTAATATTCTTGTAATCGAAGACAACGAGTACTACAGCAACCTGCTTTCGAACGCGATTCAGCAAAGTCTAAATGGTATCCTTACCAGGGGGCAATACCAGCTGGTGCTGCGATCCTATACAAATGCGTCAGAATATATGAAGAAGATCAAAGCAGGCGATCTCAGTTCAAAATACGACGCGGTTTTCATCGATTACTACCTTGGAGACGGGCTCAATGCAGGACACGTGATAAAGGTGCTGAAGGAACACTCATGCGATGCCATGGTGATCCTGCTTTCGCAATCGAAATCGGTAAGGGAGAAACTGCACTCCATCCCCCACGATTATTTTGTCGTCAAGGACGAATTTGCCCCGGCACTCTGTGGTCTTTATCTTCAGCAACATATAGAAAACAAATATTCGGTATCTTTGGATCGATGAGCGATCCATCCGTAAAGGAGCCCGGCAGGAATTCGATCCAGATCAGGGTCGGATTACTTATGATCCTGGCAGTAATACTTCTGTCGGCAGCCTTTTACATGTTCTACCGTAACCTTTCATCAATAGTTTCTTCAATTAAGATTGACGAATCGCCGGAACTGAGGCTGGTTGGCATAAGGGATATCTCAACCGACATAGAGAAAGCCGGGAACAGCGTCAGGATCTATATGGCAACAAGGAATCCTGCCGATATCAGACCGTACTACACATTCATTTCAGGAATAGATGAAAAGATAGCCAGCCTGAAAGAAGCCTGCAATAATGACCCGGTACTGCTTGCCCAGACCGATACAATAACCAGGCTGATAAACAGGAATATCTCGATATGGACCCAGCTGCTGATTCTTTCAAGGGACGACAACGTGATCAGGAATCTCAGGAGCTTCTCAATCCGCCTTGATTCGGCATCAGGCACTCTTGCAGGAGCGGGTTCGACGCAAAGGGAATTCAGGCTGAGTCCCGATACCGCCCGGGTTATCAGGGAAACTGGCACCGATTACGAGGAGATTAGCGCACGAAACCAGATGACAAGGGAACAGCTGGCGGTCAGGGAACTTCAGCTGGCAAGAAACAGCAGCGTGATCACTGAAAAATTCTACGACCTGATCTCAAGCATGGAGGATGAGATTTATGGCCAGATCGGACTGAAGGCAGAGGACGCCCGGAAAGTCGCCGGAGAAACCTACAGATTGCTTGTGCTGGTGGCTATCACGGGAGGGCTTCTCGGTCTGCTGGTTATTTATATCATCATCAGGTATACCAGAAATGCAATGGCTTACCAGGCTGCCCTTGAAAAATCGAGGGATGAAACTGAAAAACTTGCCAAAACGAGGGAGCTGTTCATGGCGAACATCACCCATGAGATCAGGACTCCGTTGACTGCTATCTCGGGATTCACCGAACAGCTTCTCCGCGACAGCCGGAACAGTGAAACTTCAAAATCGCTGAATATTATAAGATCATCTTCCGACCATCTCCTGAGGATTATTGATGATATCCTGGATTTTTCGAAACTGAAAAGCGATAAGATGACCCTGGAAAAGGTCCATTTCAGGATCGCGAACGTGCTTGAGGAGGTTCATGATATGCTATCTCAGAAAGCTGCCCGGAACAATACCAGGCTAAGCCATACTCTCGATCCGGATACTCCCCCGGTTCTGATTGGCGATCCCTGGCGCCTTAAACAAATACTTCTGAACCTGGCGGGAAATTCTATAAAATTCACAAGTAACGGTGAGGTATCTGTCATGGTATCTCCTTCATCAAAGACTCCGGAAGAAACCGAACTTTTAATCACCGTCGCCGATACAGGCATTGGCATCGATGAATCAAAGCTTGGAGTCATATTCGACGACTTCATGCAGGCTGAAATGAACACAACCCGAAAATACGGAGGAACAGGACTGGGCTTATCCATAGTGAAGAGTCTTATCAGTCTGCACGACGGGAATATCGAGGTTAAAAGCAAAAAAAATGAAGGCACGACAATAGTGTGCCGAATACCCTACCGTGTCGGGGACGAGAAGCAGGTAAAGACCGATCATGACCTTCCTTTGCCTGTCCCGGAGGAAATCGCGGGGAAAAAGATACTTGTGGTGGATGATGAAGAATACAACCGTTTGCTCTTCAGCAAGATACTTCAGGGATGGAAGGCAGATTTCAGACTGGCTGAGAACGGCATGGCTGCCCTTGAAATTCTGAAGTCCGAAAAATTCGATCTCGTTTTCATGGATATGCGGATGCCGGGAATTGACGGACTCAGGACCACCAGGTTCATAAGGGAGGAAATGCATATAAGCAAAACGGAAATGCCCGTGATATTTATTTCCGCGGCTACCGGGAAAGAAGATCAGGAAAAATACAGGCAGGCCGGCATCAATGCATTCCTGCCAAAACCTTTTTCCGAGAAGATGCTTCTGTCGGCAATCATGGAAGCAACTGACCTTACATTTGAAAACCGATCCGCTGCAATTGATGATTCTGCAAGGGAAATAACCGAAGAAAAAGGCAGCCTCGATCTCCGGAACCTTTATCATCTCTCTGGCGGCGACAGAATTTTCTTAAAGCAGATGCTTGAAACATTTATCTCAACAACAGCAGCAGGGTTGAATGAAATGGCGGAGTCAGCCGGCAAGGCAGAATGGGAAAAAACAGCCGATATTTCCCATAAAATCCAGCCTCCGTGCAGGCATATCGGGGCAGATACACTCTTCGAACTCCTTTCAAACATAGAAATATCCATCCGCAAGGAAGGAAAGACGGATCAGATAGAAAGACTTACGGAAAACGCAGTCAGGGAATTCGCAGTCATAAAACGGCTCGTCGAAGAAGAAATCGTAAAAACAGGCTGAACTGAAAATAATCCGTACGGATTATTTAACTTGCGGTTGCAGCCAGAAAAGTCTGCAATAATTCATGAAACTGACATCATATGGCCGAAAAACCAGTCAGGGTATTTGTGGTTGAAGATAATGAATGGTATAACAAGCTGCTTGTCTATACCCTTTCGCTGAATCCCGATTATGAAGTGAAGAGCTTCCTCAATGCCCGTGATTTCCTTGCTAACCTCGGCGAAGCACCCGATATCGTCACTCTCGATTACAGGCTCCCGGATATGTCGGGCCTCGAAGTGCTCAAGAGAATCAGGCAGGAAAATGAAAATATCCGGGTCATCCTGATCTCCGAGCAGGAGGATATCGAAATGGTGGTTACCCTCCTCAGGATGGGAGCCTACGATTACATAACCAAGTCGAACGACATCAAGGAACGTCTTCTCAACACCATTCAGAATCTTACGAGTGATATTCACCTGAAAAACGAGATATCCACTCTCCGGAAGGAAGTTCAGAAAAAATATTCCTACAGCAAGACTATCCTGGGCGAGAGTCCTGCAATAAAAAATATCCACGATCTGATAGGCAAGGCGATCGAGACAAACATAACTGTAATCATATCTGGCGAGACCGGAACCGGAAAGGAGCTGGTTGCCAAGGCAATACACTATAATTCAAAGAGGCGCGAAAAGCCTTTTGTTGCGGTGAATGTCCCGGCCATTCCAAACGAGCTCATCGAAAGCGAGCTTTTCGGCCATGAGAAGGGATCTTTCACCGGAGCCACAAGCAGGCGCATCGGGCGCTTCGAGGAAGCAGACGGCGGTACTCTTTTCCTGGATGAGATCGGGGAAATGGATCCCAACCTGCAGACAAAGCTGCTGAGGGTGCTCCAGGAAAAGGAAATCGTCAGGATCGGAAGCAACAAGCCGATAAAAACCGACTGCCGGATAATTACGGCCACCAACAGGAACCTCAGGGAAGAAATAAGGAAAGGGACCTTCAGGGAGGATCTCTACTATCGTCTGATGGGATTACCAATTGAACTCCCCCCTCTGCGCGACAGGTCGAGCGACATCCTTGTCCTTGCAAAGCATTTCGCAGAAAATTTCTCAAAGGAAAACGACATACCGATGAAACCGTTATCGGAAGGAGCCAGAAAAAAGCTGATGGCTTATTCCTTCCCCGGCAACGTAAGGGAACTGAAGTCGCTCGTGGAGCTTGCCCTCACGCTTTCTGTCAATGATGAGATTACAGAGAATGACTTTGCAATAGATACCGCGGAAAATCTTTCAAGTCACGACACCGCCGACCTTACTATGCGTGAACACGAAATGCGGATCCTCAATGCCACCCTTAAAAAGTACAACCACGACATCCCCCTCACTGCCAGGAAGCTGGATATGGGAATCTCGACGATCTACAGGATGCTGAAGGAAGATAAGGAATAGGAACGGTGTGCGGCATGCGGTACGCGGCATTAGGCATGGGGTTCAGGGTTCAAGGTTCAAGGTTCAGGGTTCAAGGTTCGAGGTTCAAGGTTCGAGGTTCGAGGTTCGAGGTTCGAGGTTCAAGGTTACTGGTTGCTGGTTGCTGGTTAAAAGTTCCTCGTTCATAGTTCCAGGTTTTCATCTGCGTAAATCTGCGCTTTTATCTGCGTAAATCTGCGAGAACTTCTTCTTTCTTCGGTCTTCTGTCTTCGGACTCTGTCTTTTTTCTCAAAATGAGAATTTATATTCCAAAATGAACAGAACCCGCAATTTTCCCTTTTTAGCATCTGTTTGACATTCTGCGTTTTAACAATCCGTGCCAATCACGGCCCATGGTTTGTCTTATAAAAGGAAACCAGAAAAGATCTCAATCGTTAAACCAATATTTACTGAATTATGGAAAACAAGGAATTCAATGACTCGAAAGTAAAGAGTGAAGACATAGCTACATTAAACAGGTTAGATGACGCCAGAAGGGAGGGCAGATCAAAAGGAGTGCTTATCACTGCCATTATTAGTCTGGCCATTCTGCTCGGACTCGGTCTGCTTGGCTGGTCCATGTACAAGAAGGATCACAACGCTCAGCTGGCGCTTATGGAAGACCAGAGAGTAACCTTCACCCAGGAGCTCACCCAGCGCGACTCCACTCTCAACGACTGGCTCACCTCGTTTGACGAGGTCGAAAAGAATCTCCGTATGATCAAGGAAAAGGAGAAACTTATAACAGTCAACTCGGCAGGGACAGAAGTGTCGGCCGACAAAAGGAACCAGATTATGGAAGATATAAAGAGCATCAATACCCTGCTTGACGAAAACAGGAAGAAAATTGCCGCGCTCAACTCACAGCTTAAGAAATCGGGAGGCACGATCACCGGACTCCAGACCAGGATAGCCGAGCTTGAGACTTCCATGAAGACTTATGAAAACGACATTGCCCTGCTCAAGGCAACCCTCGACAACAAGAATTTCGAGATCGAGCAGCTAAACGAAACAATGGTGGCACTCAACGACACTCTCAACATGAAGGTCGAGACAATAAACACCCAGACTTACATGCTGAATCAGGCATTCCTTGTGGCAGGCACATACAAGGACCTGAGGGATAAAGGACTTCTTTCGAAGGAAGGCGGATTTCTCGGAATCGGAAGGAAGGAATCGCTGACAGACAGCTTTACCGACAGCATTTTCACGGAGATAAACATCACCGAGCTGAAGAGCATTCCGGTCAATTCGAAGAAAGTGAGGCTTGTCACCGAACATCCCGCCGGTTCATATGAACTGGTAAGACAGGACGAAGATCAGATTGCCTCGATTGCCATACTCAATCCCGAGGAGTTCTGGAAGATTTCAAAATACGCAGTAGTAGAATTAGTCAAATAACACAGGTCAGGAGTTAGGTTAGACAGGTTAGGTTAGAAAAAGAAAGGCTGTATCAGGGGATGCAGCCTTTTTGATTTTAACATTACGGAGGCATGTGGTCATGGTGCTGTTTGATGCAACAGATTTACGGAACATCACGAACAAGCTAATTATTTGCGCTTTCAGATTCTGTAAATAATATAACATTTATACTGAATTCTGTAACTCTTTCCGCATTCACCGGGATTAACTTTGACTTATCAATTTCCATTCCTCTCTAATAATCCAAAAGGATGAACACCAAAGAAATGAATGAAAGGCGGAATCGCCGCAATGAAAAGCTTCAGGAAAGATTTTCAGGTATAAATAACGATAGTCCTTTGCCGGAGGAAGACAGGAAATTTGCGGTACTGAGAGACCTTCGGATTAAACTGGGCAAATCCGAAGAAGAATTCCAAAAGATATTTGACCTATATCATAATTTGCTTAGCCAAAAGAGTCCCTGAGCATTTTGCTCCACAAATCCGCATGATTGAGAAATCTCATTTCAATTTCAGCGGATTCAATAAGTCAAGCCTGAATACAAAACGTATCCTTTCTTTAAATGAACCGGTTATTGATTCAATGTTATCAGAAACCATCAGGGGAAGATATATTTCAAAGAAGTTCCATACCCCGGCCTTAATCCCGGCTTCAAAAAAAAGCGGCGACTCCCAGGCTGTTTCAGGGCCATGATCATTAAGCAAGATATTCACAAAAGGTTTTACCGGTACCCGGCCCGATTTCCCGGGCAAACTGCTTGTAATGGAAAGTGATAAAAGCCAGCGGCTGTAACCGAGAGCATCATTAACGGGAGAGACCAGATCGCCTTCAGACAGGTCCATCTGCCTCGACCAGAAGCTTGTTGCAAACTCACCGAAACGGTCGGGGTATAATCCCTGATACAGGTATTGTTCGCTGCCGCTCCTCCCGCTTGCTGAAAATGAATAAAAAGGATTTGCGGAATCATCCTTAAGCATTGCGCCGGCAAAAAATCTGATACCGAGGCCCCTGTTCCTTCCATAGTAACTTAAGGTATAATTAAAATCAAGTGATGCCTTGTGATACGACCGGCCTGATTCAGATAAAACCATCAAATTAAACGGATTGATCATACCGGGTCTTTCCAGATTGTAACCGATTTGTACGAACGAACGCATCCTTGCGGGAAGCAGTTCTTCAATCTGCCGCAGGTCCGATGCAGTGATCCAGTATCCGGAAACCTTATGAAACAGAGGATCAATAAGATCAAGCGGCCTGAATCCAAGATCAAGTCCGATCTTTGCTCTCCGGTAGTTCTGATTACCGGGTGCGCCGAACTGTTCCCCTTCAAGAGTCAGCGATACAGTCCTTATCAGGTTGTTATAAGGTCTTATGTTAAATGATATCCTTCCATACCCGGTAAGCCCCCGATTACGGAACGTATAGAAAGGGATGAACAAATATTCCACCGGTTTGGGCAGTAAGGTGCCGTTATTCAGGACCAGACCTGCCATAATACCATCTGAGCTGTTCCAGTCAAAAGCAGGAATAAAAACCAAAGATCTTTTATCCGGCTCCTCTATTGTGTACAGGAAGCGGAGTTGAAAAGGATCGGCCTTCCGGAAGAGACCTGATGTCCGGAAGTTGTTATCAAGCCTGTTTATTTCAGTCATCTTTTGCTCCATGTCAATTGTAATTTCGGAATTGCCTCCGGATGGGACATCAATCCATTTCTTCCCTGCAAATCCGTCTTCCCGGAATTCTGAGCTTACTGAATCTCCGGTTGTTACCGTTATGATCAGAGGAGCATTCAACTCACCCTTATTCCTGATCAGCAATTTCTGGTCTTTAAAGCGAATTATCTTATAATCGAGTCGTTTGGTCGTTCCCAGAAAATCATCAAAGAACCAGTCAGTATCCTCAGAGGTACGTGATTCAAAGGCCGCTCTCAGATCGTCAGGAAGGGGATGCCTGCCATTCCACAATCTGTAGTAGTCATGCATGATTGTATCAAAGAGGGAATCTCCAAAATATGTCCTGAGATAATTGAACCCCTGTGCAGCTTTGTAGTACACTATGCTGCCATAATTCTCATAACTGTAATCAACAGCTGGCAGGTTAACAGGTTGTTCCATGTTCTTTCCTGCCGGGACCAGCCATTCAATCTCCTGAATTCTTTGCACCGGGATTTCATCAATCCTGAAAAACCGGGCAAGTTTCTGATTTTTGAATCCGATTTCCCAAAGTTTTTTGCCTGGATATCTCTCTTCCATATATCTAGATTCATAGGCCGAGGCGATACTTTCATCCATAAAAGGGTACCGGCGCTCATCAGAACCTATTGCACTGTAAAACCAGCTGTGACAGATCTCATGGGCTAACACCTGATCGAGAAGGTATGGATCGCCCGCCAGACCGATAACAGTCAATCCGGGATATTCCATTCCGGCTCCGGAATTCAGGGCGCTCTGAACAGCTGTAAAACTATCGTAAGGATAGGATCCGATCCATTTTGAAAAGTATCCGATAGCGCTGTTCACATATGAAACTGCATTCTGCCAGAGATATGCCTCCTGATCCGTGAACATCACCCAGGTAGTTACTTCCTTGTCCTGAAGTTTCACTGTCCCCTTTCTGACATTGAACCTTTTATCTGCAAACCATCCGAAATCATGGACATTACCGGCAGTATACCTTAAGGTTTTCAAATTCTCCGATGAGGGAGGGAATTCATTGCTTCTGTAATATCCTGTTCTGGTCCATAGGGTATCAGTGGAATACCTTTCAAGTATTTCTTTCTCCTCCTCATTCCGGAGGCTGCCTGTCGCACCAACTACATAATTGTCGGGCAGGGTAATGCTTACGTCAAAACTGCCGAATTCCGAATAGAACTCAGCCTGATCGAGGTATGACATCTGGTGCCAGCCATCCCTGTCGTAAACAGCTGGTTTTGGATACCATTGAGTTATCTGGTATGATTCCCCTATATGACCAAGGCGTGAAGTAACTCCTTTGGGGATTTTTACATGGAAGGGAGTTGTTATAAGCACCGTGTCGCCAGGCTTAAGGGGATTATTCAGAGTCAGCATGCAAATATCAGGAGACTCACGCAAAAGGTGCCATTGAACCTGACTGCCGTTTGCCTTGAAATACAGCGAGTCAATATATCCTCTTAACTCCTGATCCCTGAACAGCTTTTGCCTGCCCCTCATGCTGAAGACCTGTCTGGCCAATGGTGTGTTGTTATCTGAATATGCATTTGGCCAGAGATGAAAATATAAGAACCCAAGTGTGTCGGGAGAATTGTTGATGTATTCAACTGACTCATATCCATTCAGTTCATGCAATTTGTCATTAAGGGTTACATCGATTCTATAATTTGCAACCTGTTGAAAATAATCCTGAGAAGAAGCATCGGGTATAGACAAGAGGGTTACAATGAACAATAGGACATAGTACCTTAAGCTATATACTGAAATTATTTTTTGCATGACTGCCCGGTCTGAATTATCCGCCGTATAATGTTCAAGAGTACGAAGATACGGCAAAAGCATGTATGGTCAAGATCAACATTGTCAAATTTGTAAATGTTGTAACTTAAAAAAAAAATTTTATTTTTGTTAAGATAGTAAACCGGCAAAAACATTTGTTTTTTTGAAGCTTTATATTAAAAATATGGTTTGCCAGAGGTGCCAGATTGCGGTTAAATACGAGTTGGAAAAACTCGGTTTACATCATACCAGGGTTGAATTGGGCGAGACTGAAATCATGGAGGACCTGTCAGCAGAGCAATGGGATGTTCTGAGTGCTTCCTTGAAAGATATCGGGCTTGAATTACTGGATGATAAAAAGAACATTATGGTTGAGAGAATAAAAACCCTTATCATTCAACTGGTACACTATAATGATGAACAAATCAAAACAAACCTTTCCGATTACCTTGCCGAAAAACTAAATCACAATTACACATATCTTTCCAATCTTTTCTCTGAAGTCAAAGGGACTACAATTGAGAAATTCTACCTGATGAATAGAATAGAAAGGGCCAAGGAATTGCTGGTTTATGATGAGCTCAATCTTACCGAAATCGCCTGGAAACTTCATTACAGCAGTGTTGCTCATCTGTCGAACCAGTTTAAGAAACTGACAGGGCTCACTCCCTCCCACTTCAAGAATCTCAAAAGCAAAAAGCGTCTCGATCTCGGGAATACCTGAATAAAGCAGCCCGGGTAAACCAGGCGTCCAGGAGAAAAACACTCTCATTTGCAGAATTGAGTTTCAGGTACCATTTAAGTTATTCCGATCTCTTATTCCGTTCCTGATATGTGAATTATGTAACACAAATAAGGAATTGTGTAATAACCCATAGATAAATATATCAGACCTTTACATTGTTATTTTATTACCCATGGGCGTGTATAAACCACAATGTAACAGGATGACAAAAAAATCAAATAACCCGGTATTGCTCAGTTTCAAAAAAATTCTGAAAGAGATCAGATCAGAAAAAATCCTGTCCGAAATTGTTGGAGGCAGGATAGTTTACTTTGAAAATCCCAAGGAAGAAATTGCATTCAAGTGCATCCACACCGATATCGGAAAACCATCAAAGTATTACGTTAAATATTACGGCCACGATGAATATGAGATAGATTTCAACTCAAGTCATATTATTATGGCTGCTCTGGAGGGTAAACCGATCTCTAAAGCAAGATATGACAAGTATCATTTAATTGAAGGTAAATCCCGGAAAAGGAATTTTGAAATTCCCTCCTGTACGAGGCAGTGGGTGATCAGCGGTTAGCGAATAACCGTCCGCGGGTTACAGAATCAATTAACCATTGTATGAATTAAGTGTCGCTGAGCACTTGCGAAGATTATTTTACCTAACCACCATCGTTTTTCTTTCATCGTATACACAAGAATGAAATCCATAATATTTCACTTCCACTTCGGCAATTGTTCTTGGCAATTTCTTCCAATTCTTAATATCAGACAAGTGGAGTAATAGTTGATAATCGGAAGGTTTTTGCCGGCAAGTCACTTTTTTCATGATGTTTGTGTGTAAAGTATAAATTTAAGTACCTGCTGACAAATAGATATTACATAATTCCAAAAAGCTGTTACATAATTCACATATTGATTTTTAGAACTCAGAAGCTATTGATAACGAGGCAGGAAATGTAGTCCGCCATGGGGCATCTGTAAATGATGTAACTTTTTCAAGGAGTTGTGTAACACTAGACTTTTCAAACGTTACGAACTTTCGGCTGTGAAAACCCATTCAGGCTTATGAAGAAGTTGCTTCTCCTTTTTGTTGTATCGTTGAGTGTCCTGCAGATAAATGCACAGCTTATGATCAGCGGGAGAGTGGTGGATGACAAAGACATCCCTTTGCCGGGGGTTTCAGTTCAGGTACAAAACACCCTCCGGGGAATCTTTTCCGGTATTGACGGCAGTTACACCATAATGGCACAGCCTTCCGATACTTTGATCTTCAGAATGCTGGGTATGATTCCCAAAAAGGAGTTCGTTGGAAACCGGACCATTATCAATGTCTCCATGATTATTGAGACGAACCTGATGGATGAGGTTGTCGTGATAGGTTATGGTGTTGTAAAAAGGAGTGACCTTACCGGTTCTGTAAGCTCTGTAAAAGCAGAAGACCTGTTAAAAATAACTTCTCTCAATCCTGAGCAGGGTCTTCAGGGCAAGGTAACCGGTGTACAGGTCAGCAGTACCTCCGGAGCTCCCGGAGCAGGAGCTACAATAAGAGTACGCGGCGTCGGCACATTTAATAACTCTTCCCCTATCTTTGTCGTTGACGGCGTTATCCTCGACGATGTCTCCTTCCTTAATACCTCTGATATTGCTTCAATGGAAGTCCTGAAGGATGCTTCTGCCACAGCTATTTATGGATCGAGGGGAGCAAACGGTGTGATTATAATAACTACAAAAACAGGAACACCAGGCCAGGGAAAGGCCAGTTTTGATTTCAGCTCTGAAATTGGAATACAAAGCCTTGCCAGGAAGATTGACCTGTTAAACGGAAGAGAATTTGCAGTTATTTCGAATGAAATCACTCCCGGGTCATATAATAATGTGGATCTGGTACCTGATACTGACTGGCAGGATCTGATATTTCAGAACGCACCTGTTCAGAATCACCAGTTTTCGATTACCGGGGCTACCGAAGTATCCCAGTATTATGTAGGTATCGGAATGTTTATTCAGGATGGGATCATTGATAAATCGAGTTACAGCCGGTTCACCCTCAAGCTGAACAATACCTATAATCTTACTCCCCACATCAGGCTTGGCAATAATCTGACCCTGGCTCCCTACAGGCAGGAAAATGCGCCCAATGTTACATATTCTGCATACCGCGCACAGCCTTTGCTGAAGCCTTTTTATGATGACAACTCCTTTGCAGTGGTTTATAACGTGGGAAATCCGCTTGCTGACCTTTCTTATTCGAATAATTTCGGGAAGGGAATCCGTGGCGTAGGGAATATTTTTGCAGAAGCAGCCTTTTTGAAATCATTCACTCTGAGGTCAAGTCTTGGTGTTGATGCTTCCTACAATAAATCC
Organism: Bacteroidales bacterium; assembly: GCA_049294075.1. Lineage (GTDB taxonomy): Bacteria > Bacteroidota > Bacteroidia > Bacteroidales > VadinHA17 > LD21. Next base: position 49,181 of record JBAQCK010000190.1, read on the forward strand.
AGCAATTTCACTCCGGCTTATACAGTCTATAATCCCGACGGGACAGCCTCCCAGCAGCAGAATGTCCTGAGTGATCTCTTTAAGGGAAATTCAGAAAATCTTACATGGCTCTGGGAAAACACTCTTGCATTCAAAAAAACATTCAGGGACATCCATGCCCTGGATATTATTGCCGGCTTTACAATGCAGGAAACTTCTTCCGAATCGATTGGTCTCTCAGGTGAGAATGTATTGAGGGACGGGAAGGACTTCTGGTATATGAATCCCGCATACATTTACGATCCTTCAAACAACGTCAATAAAATCCAGTCCTTATTCAACGGTGTGGATCCCGGCCAGTTCTATTCGATGATCTCCTACTTATTCAGGACAAATTACACGCTGCACAACAAATACATACTTACATTCACATTCAGGCGTGACGGATCATCAAAATTCTCAAGCAGCAACAGGTTTTCCAATTTCCCTTCATTTGCATTAGGATGGAATGTGGGGAAAGAATCATTTATGAAGTCCGTTCCTTTCATTTCAAACCTGAAACTCAGGGGCAGCTGGGGGATGATCGGCAACGAGAAGATCAGCTATTATGACCGCTATTCAAGAGTTCAGTCAGGCCTGCTTGCTGTTCTGGGCAATCCGGATGCGCCGTTGCCTGCGGCTTCATACGGCAAGAATGGCAATCCTGACCTGAGGTGGGAAAGCACAACCCAGACTGACCTGGGGGCAGAGATTGGATTTTTCAATAACAGGCTGAATGGCGAATTTGATTACTATCATCGCACGACTGATGATATCCTAGTTGAGCTCTCCACTCCGGGTCATCTTGGAAACGGACAAGGCCAGAAAGTACGCTATAATGCAGCTTCGGTGCTGAACAGCGGATTCGAATTTAACCTGAGCTGGAAAGAAAGCAGAGGTGATTTTACATATAAGGTAGGAATTCTCGGATCTACCATTCATAATGAAGTATTAAGTATCGGGGGCAACAACAGCGGAATAGATTCTCTCCTGATCGGAGGATATCTTGGCGATGGCCGGCCTGTTACCCTTAGCCGCGTGGGTTTGCCTATCGGGGCTTTCTACGGTTACAAAACTGATGGAATCTTCCAATCCCAGGCAGAACTCGATGCGTATCCTCACACTTCCCAGGCTGAAGCAGGCGATCTCCGGTTTGTTGACGTAAACCCCGACGGCATCATCGACGGGCGTGACAGAACATATATCGGATCACCCGTGCCGAAGCTGATTTTCGGATTCAATGCCGAGATTGAATACAAGGGTATTGACTTTTCATTTGATTTTCAGGGGCAGACGGGGAATAAGATCTTCAATGGGAAGGAAGTTGTCAGACCTGATCCCTACAATTTCGAGGAACATGTAAGCGACAGGTGGACCGGCCCTGAAACAAGCAACACGGAACCTAAACCATCTTTTGGCGGTTACAATTACACCCCTTCTGACCGGTTCATCCAGGATGGTTCATTCATCAGGCTGAGGAGTGTGACATTGGGATTTACAGTCCCTCCCACCCTGACAAATAAAGCTTCAATACAAAAATTAAGGTTATACATCAAAGGATCAAACATTCTCACGCTGACCCGATTCAGAGGGTATTCACCTGAAATTGGCAGCTACGATGTGTTATCCAACGGGATAGATTTTGGCATTTATCCCATTACATCAACCTATTCATTTGGTGTCAACCTAACATTCTGAGCAAGATGCAGACCATTATAAAAATATCAATCCTTCTTACTCCCTTCCTTTTTACAGCTTATGGATGTGAAGATTTTCTGCAAAAGGATCCTCAGGGAGAACTGACACAGGAAGATTTCCCTGTCAGTCAATCAGATGCGCTGTTGGCAACCAATGCAGTCTATTCCTCAATCCGTGAATGGGCTTACAACTCAGGAGGATTTCCAATTACTGATATCATGTCGGATGATGCACATAAGGGAAGCAATCCCAATGATCAGCGTCCCACGGTCGATCCATACGATAAGTTTACATTTACGACAGCCCAGGATGGCCTTGACAGGTGGTGGAGCACATTATATCAGGGAATAAAGCATGCAAATGTTGTAATCACCAAGGTACCATCGATAGAGATGGATGCAGCGCTGCGCGACCGTTATGTGGCGGAAGCAAGGTTTTTGAGGGGACTGTTTTACTTTGACCTTGTAAGAGCATGGGGAGGAGTTCCCATGATCACAGAACTAAATCCTTCCTTAAAAGTTGCCAGGTCCACAAAAGAGGAAATTTACACTCTCATTATCAGCGATCTGCAATTTGCTGTAACAAATCTGACTGATAAAAGCGACCTGGAAACAGGTGATATCGGACGGGCTACAAGTGGCGCAGCCAGATCTCTTCTGGCAAAAGCATATCTGTTTCAGGGTGATTTTGTCAATGCTGAGAAATATGCTCTTGAGGTCATAAATTCGGATGAATACGACCTTGAACCTGTTTTTGCCAATGCCAGCAGCAATACTGGTGAACACGGGATGGAGTCGGTATTTGAGGTGGGTGCCCTGGAAGTGGAAGGAGCAGGCGGCAACCAATATGCAAATACTCAGGGAGTAAGGGGTTCACCAAACAGGGGATGGGGCTTCAACAGGCCATCCTTCGACTTGCGCAATTCATTCGAACCCGACGACCCCCGTCTCAACGCTACAATCATTAATCTTGGAGAAACGCTTGATGGAGTCCTGATCCTTGGCGACGGGACTACCCCGGATGAAACATTTGACGAATTCAATAATCTTATCGAAGTCGAATGCTACAACCAGAAGGTGTGGTATCCCGGAACAAACACGATCACTCAATACGGGCATAACAGGAGGTTGATCCGCTATGCCGATGTTCTGCTTATGGCTGCGGAGGCATTGAATGAGAATGACAAACCCGCAGAAGCTCTTGTTTATCTGAACCAGGTAAGGGAAAGGGCCAGAGAGGGGAACCCTGCAATCCTGCCCGACATAACAGAAACAAACAAGGAACTCCTTCGGGATATTATACTGAATGAACGGAGACATGAGCTCGCTCTTGAAGGACACAGATTCTGGGACCTTATAAGGACAGGAAAAGCACCGGCTGTTCTTGGCCAGCTTGGATTTGTTACCGGGAAGCATGAACTGTTGCCTATCCCACAGAATGAGATTGATATTTCACAGGGTACCTTAATACAGAATCCAGACTGGTAATTTTTTTTGTTTAACTATAATCACTTTAATTATGAAAAGAAAACATGTTTTTTTAAATCTGTTGTTTGCCACTTTGCTTATCTCAGTGGTGGTTCACAGCTGCAAAAAGGATCCCGAGCCCCTGACGTTATCGTCTCTGGCTGCAGGCGCAATTGACCTGAATGGGGCGACCGCACCGGCAAATGTACCGGTAATGCCTACAATTACGGCAACCTTCAACGTACCGGTTGATCCGGCTACTGTAACTGCGGCAACAATTACAATGATCCAGGATTATGATGATGCGCCAATAGAACTCGACCTTACCCTGGACGATAAAGTAATTACAATTACTCCGACCTCTGATCTTGGAACAGGAACCCTTTATCTGCTCGAATTCACCGGATTGAAGTCAACTGACGGACTTGCCCTTACGTCAGTTCAAAGGACTTTTTCTACTGAAGGAGCTTTCTCTCCTGCCGGGGCTATCGCTCATTTTACATTTGAGGATAATTCAAATGATATAGTTGGTGCATACGATCCACTGACAGCGGATATAATTGATATAACTTATACTGCTTCAAGAAATGCGGCGGCCGGTAAGGCGGCTACTTTCAACGGAACAACAAGTATCATTGAAGTCCTTAATGGTGATGATCTGATGAATACAACTTTTTCAATGGCGTATTGGATTAAGACCAATTCAGCCGGAAAAACAACCCCTCATTTTGTAATGGGTCTGGGAGCGTGGTACGGTTTCTACGTCGAAATGTTTGGTGCATACGATGGTGCACAAATTAAAATGCAGTTCCAGCAAGCAAACCAGACAGTTAGTTCTGATGACGCAATGTGGTTCCCTGCTTTGGCTGATGTGAGCTTTTCGGGCTGGACCTACGCCAAGAGTCTTACAATTGCAGAGATGACAGCACTTTTGAAGGATGTCTGGCTGCATGTTGTTTTTACATTCGACGGACCGACAAAAGTTGCCACATTGTACTACAACGGCGTGAAGATGAAGAGTTTCGATTTCAATCTCTACCCTACCGGTCATGCTCTTAAAGGTGCAATCGGGCCAAAGTATGCCGGAAGCGCTGTTGGCAACAACCTTGCACTTGGATTTATACAGGGCAGGAATAACAGGTTCGTAGCAGATGGTTGGGCTGATTATGCCGATCCTGCCAACAACCATTTTAAAGGTCAGCTGGATGATATCAGGTTTTGGCATAAAACTATTACAGCAAGTGAAGCTCTCCTGATGTACAATTCAGAGAAACCATAATTCAGGATTTTTAAGTGAAACCAGGGAGGGTCCCGGGGTGCTCCGGCACCCTCTCTTTTTTTTTTATTTTTCCCGGTAATATGAAAATTTATTTCAGAACGATTTGGATTGTCTTCTTTGCCTTATGTCTTTATTCCTGTGAAAAAGGCGGGAGTAATATTCCGCCGGGTAATGTCCAGCTTATCCGGTCAAGGATAGGAACTGTATACCTTGATCTGACGCAAGCAATCCCTGAAATACCTGTGGATAAAAATATCGTTATCGAATTCAGCAATATTTTGGATACCACAGTTGTCAGGAACAGCATACTGCTTAAAAAAGAAGGAACGACAATCGTGTCTGTCAAGGTTTCATACATGGATGAAAACCGTACTGTTGTCCTTGCCCCTCTTAAAAACCTCGATCATCTCACTGATTATACCCTGGAGATAACTTCTTCCCTGAAAGGCATTAGCCAGGAGATTTTCCCCGGGGTAACCTATCACTTTACCACAATTAACGGAAAGTTGACTATCAGCAGAATAACACTGAACGATCAATCTTTTATGCCACCTGACATTCCAGTCAATGTCAGCCGCACGTCTGTCAGGATAATAATCGATTTTTCAGAAGCACTCGACCCCTCCGGTTATAAGTCGTCCATCGTTTTCCAGGGTCCTTCTGTACCTGAAATGAATCTCTCGGATGGAAATAAGAAGGTAACATTAACAAATTTCGGAACTCTCGACCATTATAAAAGATTCAATTTTGCTGTTTCAGGTAACCTTAAGGCACTTAATGGATTTACCTTCGATGGATTTGAGAATTCTTTCTATACAGCCCTTGACTCCTCTTTCAAATTTCCGCAGATTACCGATGAAGAATTGCTTCAACTTGTTCAGAGCCAGACTTTCAAATATTTCTATGACTTTGCTCACCCCTCATGCGGAATGGCACGTGAACGAAACACATCCGGCGACGTTGTATCAACCGGCGGCAGCGGTTTTGGGATAATGGCGCTGATTGTTGGAATTGAAAGAGGATTTATTACAAGGAATCAGGGGATTGCCCGCATGGAGTTAATACTTGGTTTTCTTGAAACCTGCGACCGTTTTCATGGTGTCTGGCCTCACTGGCTTAACGGAGCAACAGGGAAAACGGTGCCATTCAGTTCGGAAGATGATGGAGGCGACCTGGTTGAAACCTCATTCCTTATACAGGGCTTGCTCACCTTCAGGCAATACCTTGATTCAGCAATACCGGGCGAACAAACCCTGATCAACCGCATTGACCTGCTTTATAATACAGTTGAATTTGACTTCTTCACCCAGGGACAGAATGCCCTCTACTGGCACTGGTCGCCAAATTATGGCTTTCGTATAAACTTGCCGCTCAGGGGATACAATGAGACCCTGATCTGTTATGTCCTTGGGGCCGGATCTCCGACCCATACAATCAGCAGGGATACCTACAGATACGGATATATGGATAACGGCTCAATCCTGAACGGGAACACCTATTATGGAATTACACTGCCGATGGGCGGAGCGTACGGAGGTCCCCTCTTTTTTACTCATTATTCCTTTCTTGGGCTCGATCCGAGAGGACTGAAGGACGGGTATGTCAATTACTGTGATCAGAATGTGGCCCACGCGATGATAAACTGGAAATACTGTGAGGCAAATCCCCTGAATTACATTGGATACAGTGCCGACTGCTGGGGGCTGACTGCCAGCGATAACCAATCGGGATACAGTGCCCATTCCCCCACAAATGACATTGGAGTTATAAGTCCTACAGCAGCCGTTTCATCCATCCCCTACACTCCTGAACAATCGCTTGCAGCCATCAGGCACTTTTATTACATGCTTGGCGACAGGCTCTGGGGTCCTTACGGATTCTATGATGCCTTTAATGTTACGGCAGGCTGGTGGGGAACTTCAAATATTGCTATAGACCAGGGCCCAATTGTTGTAATGATCGAAAATTACCGCACAGGAATGATATGGGATCTGTTCATGAGCTGTCCGGAAGTTCAGAACGGTCTGATAAAACTGGAGTTTCAAAAATAACAACGGGTAATCTTACTTCCGTTTTTGTTTCTTCCCCTGTTTAACCAGCTAATCTTTCAGGCACCTTACAGATTTCCCGGCTGCTTTTAAGGTTGATTCCCTGTAAATGCCATCATTGTTTCCGTCAATTCGGCGATAGTTGCCCAGAAAGGGATCATTTTCATCAGAACACCACCAGTAGCCAAGTTCATTAATATTGTTAAATGATCCATCCAGATGATACCGGTAACCGCCCGGAAGCGCTGAGAATCCACTGCTATTGCTTCCATTTTCTCCGGCTTCCCATCCGGTTGCACTCTTCAACTGAGAACCCTGATCAGTCCCTCTCCATAATTTTTCATCAGCCTGTGCCTGTGTCATGCCAAGATAGGTTTCCAGAACTTTAAATTCAGCATCAGAAGCCACGTGCCAGCCTTCCGGGCATAATTTGCCTGTCGCAACCGCATACCAGTTATACAGGGCTCCGTAAAGTGGTTTGCTGGCAGTTTCATCATTATCATACCAACAGTAAGCCGGAGTTTTTAGATCAGCCCATTCTGAATTACCTGTGACATTTAGTATGGCAACGTCATCGTAGAATCTGGTGGTTGCAAGGTTCTCAGCCATCCATGTCTGGGTTCCAATTTCCACTGTTTTGTAGGTATTGCCTGACTGGTCTGTTATACTCCCATAAGAAATATCCGGATTGTCTTTTTTGCAGCCGCTTGTAAATACCATAACCAATGTTATTATTAATAACACGCGGTTAAAAATTCCGTTTCCCTTTTTCATATCTGTTCTCATTTCTTGTAATAGTTCTATTATTTTGTTTCAAAGTTGTGTACTTCACTGTTATTGCATAAAGTCAGAGCTACCAGGATCCATTATATCAGTTTTTTATAACTAATTTTTCAGTAAAATACGGCCTGTTATTCAATCCCATCATTACAAAATAGAATCCCGGAGGAATGTTAATCCGGATATGAAGCTCTCTTACATCCGGATCCACTTTGCTGTGAAAGACATCCTTTCCGGATAAATTAACGATACGGATATAATCGATTACTTCAGTTGGTTCAGGAATCGAAATATTGATAAAATCAGATGCGGGATTCGGGTAAATATTTACAGTCCGATCTCCTGAATGTGATGCAAGGATTCTTGCACCTGCCTGCCATGTTTTATCCTGCGATGCAGTTGCAGGATCAGATGAGCTCCATACTGCATTTTCAGAAAGACCTGTTTGAAATTCCGTACCAAGATCAGTGCCGTAATCCAGTCTTGATGCCGGAATAAAAGCGGTTGTATTAACAAAATCCGGATCAACAACAACTGAATGTGTATCATAACCCAATGCCTGCCATTCAGTAAATGTCTTCAGTACGCCACTGATTTCAAATACCGGGGTACCGTCTTCACACCAGAATACATTGTTATCACTCTCAAAGTCATACAGACACCATGATTCTATCCTTACATTCGGAATCTGATACTTTGTGTAAAAAACATTGTTATATATTCTTGTTCCCAGTGAAGGAGAAGGTACCGGGCTGTCGTTGTTTGCATCTATTGCTATTATGGATGAAGACGGGTCAGCGAATGCATCGTTATAAAAAGTGTTGTTATAAACACGAACTCCATTCATCCCCTTAATTCTCAATGAAAGCTTTGCATTTTTCACAATATTATAGGCAGCTCCTCCGGAGGTGAATGTCATATTGAATCCATCAGGTGAACCTGATTTGAACAATATTCCGTGAGGAGTTTTTTCAAGATAATTATACTTTACAACTGAATTTATATTATAGCCTGTGAACAGAGCATGTGTAATGCTTGAGGCATCGGTTCCGTTCCAGGTAAATTTATTACCCGTTATTACCATCCCGTCAAGATTATTATTCTGTGAATTCTGAACCTCATCCCCTGCCTGTAAAAGATATCCCTCTGAGTTAATTGAGGCAATGGAATTATTAAGATAATCAAATGAAGTGGGAACACTTCTTGGAATGTTTACTCCTGCCCAGTTTCCTGATTCTGCATTATTGACGGAAGTCCCTTCCATAGTCAGCACGGTCTGTGCATACAAAGCGGAACTTATTGTAAGAAAAACCAGTATTGAGATCCTTTTCAGCAAAAGCAAAACGTAAAAAAATTAAAACTACATAACCAATAAAACAACCAGTTGATGTTTTCCCTTTCAGAGCTCTCCTGATCATTAACCGTAAAAAATTCAGACGTGATAAATTTAAGCCCTAAAGTTCCGGGAACCTTTACACAATTCCCCGGCATATTTACATAATTCACATATTCCATGATCAGGGGCGGTGTCTCCCCCAGGTTTAGCCTGTATGTAAATGATGTAACATATTTTAATAGTTGTATAACACTTGTCATGAAAGTCGTGATAACCTTTGCAATGTGAAAATTCATTCACAATTAATACTTCAAAAAATGAATAAAACAGAATTAGATGGAAACTGGAATGAGAAGAAAGGCAAGCTCAAACAGAAATTTGCTTTGTTAACTGATAATGATCTGATGTTTGCAGAAGGCAAGAAAGATGAGATGTTTGGAAGACTTCAAATAAAACTCGGCAAGACAAAAGAAGAAATCGAAAAGATCTTTTCTGAGCTGTAATCATCTGCAAATACCAAAAAAGTCATTAAGTATTTTTCGATTTTAACCCAAATAATTATAAAAAGTATGAAGAAAGTAATATTCGTTTTGTCCTTATTTATGGCAGGCCTTGTCGTCAATGCTCAGGCAGGTCTTACTGATTTTTCAGGCACCTGGAATTCAAATGCAGAAAAAAGCATTCAGCCCCGGGGAAACCAGGGTGGCAGTTTAGTTGCCAAACAGGAAGCCAATCTCCTTACTGTTGAAAGAACCAGAACAGGTCAGGATGGTCAGCCCACGACAATGATAATGAATTATACACTCGATGGAAAAGAGTGTACTAATACGTCACCGAGAGGCGAAAGCAAATCTGTTGCAAATTGGTCTCCTGACGGGAAATCTCTTGCTATCGAAACCTCAGGAACAATGGATAGGAATGGGGAGTCCGTGACAATGAAATCAACGGAAACCTGGACGCTTACTGATGCAAAAACACTTACAGTTGCATCTGCAAGACAGGGTCCGGATGGTGATGTAAAAATCACAATGGTTTATGACAAAAAATAGAATTTAGAAAACAGTGAATTTAAAAAGGCCTCAAAAGGGCCTTTTTTTGAATTTGAGGATTTTAAGCTGTGCTGATATGATGGGATTGGCCGGCTTTAATCTGAATTGTGTGATTGACTGAAAGTGACAGCGGCAGATCGTTTAACGTCAATCACTGGTTATGCTATCCGCTAAAGGGATATGTAAATTATGTAACTTTTAGATTTATTTATGTAACTTCTTCGCCTGTTTCTGCCAATAACTTTGCATATTCATATTCATTTAGGAAGATAAATGAATGTTAAGATTATTTAATGGATCGATTGTCACTTCACGAAAATGCCAGATATTATGGGAACAACCGGCAACCGGGAATCTCAATATGCCAGAAGCCTTATAGAAGCAAGCCTTGATCCGCTGTTTACTATTAATCCTGAAGGGAAAATCACTGATATAAACAATGCTTCAATTGATATAACGGAAGTAACCCGCGAGGATTTGATCGGTACGGATTTCTTTGAATATTTTACTGAACCTGAAAAAGCGCGGGATATTTACAGACAAGTATTTGCTGAAGGTTTTGTAGCTGATTTCCCTTTAACCATCCGCGACGGTAAGCTTACTGAAGTATTGTTCAATGGCTCAGTGTACAAGGATGAACATGGAAAGGTGATCGGAGTGGTTGTAGTTGCGAGAGATATTACAGACCATAAAAGAATAGAAAAAGAACTGAAAGATGCCAGAACGCTTGCTGAGTCGGCTGCTAAATTTGCCGAAGAAGCAAAAGAGATCGCCGAGAAAGCCACAAAAATTGCCGAAGAGGCCGTTAAATCCAAACAGCAGTTTTTATCAAACATGAGTCATGAAATCCGCACTCCTATGAATGCAATCATAGGGTTCACAAAGGTGTTGCTTAAATCAGATCTGGATCCAAAACAAAAAGAGTACCTGAATGCCATTAAAATGAGCGGAGACGCTTTAACTGTTCTGATAAATGATATACTCGACCTCGCGAAAGTGGATGCCGGGAAAATGACCTTTGAACAGACAATTTTCAAACCGGCTGCATCAATATCTGCAATGATTCATTTGTTTGAGACAAAAATCCTGGAAAAAAATCTGAAGCTTATAAAAAAATATGACGATAAAATTCCCGGCGTACTGATTGGCGATCCGGTTCGTCTCCATCAGATAATTTTAAACCTTGTTAGCAACGCGGTGAAGTTCACCTCAACCGGGGAAATTACCATAAGTGCAGAATTACTGAACGAGGATGAAGAGAATGCAACGGTTGAGTTTTCCGTAACTGATACCGGAATAGGGATTGCAGAAGACAGACTGGATCATATTTTTGAGAATTTCCAGCAGGCAACCAGCGAAACTGCAAGGTTGTACGGAGGCACAGGATTGGGACTTGCAATTTCCAAACAATTGGTGGAGTCACAGGGGGGGAGCATAACTGTAAAAAGCCAACCGGAATCAGGATCTGTTTTTAGTTTCATTCTGCCCTTCCGGAAAACGAACGCCGAGGTCGAACTGGAGAAAGTGATCAACATTTTAACCTCGAAAATCCATAAAGCAAGAGTGCTGGTGGTTGAAGACATTGCGCTCAATCAATTACTGATGAAAACGCTCCTCGACGATTTCGGATTTGAACATGATATTGCCGACAATGGGAGAATTGCCATTGAAAAGTTGCAGAAAAAAACTTATGATATTATTTTGATGGACCTTCATATGCCCGAAATGAATGGTTTTGAAGCTACCGAATACATTCGCGGAAAAATGAATTCCCGGATTCCCATTATCGCTTTAACTGCCGATGTAACTACTGCTGATCTGAATAAATGCACTGCCGTGGGAATGAATGATTACATCTCCAAGCCTCTTGACGAAAAGCTGCTGTATGCTAAAATGACTGAATTATTAAGGAACCCTGAAACAGATACTCCAGGGCTCTCAGAAATACCGGAATATGTCGATCTGACATCTTTGAAAAACCGGACCAAAGGCAACCGGGAACTTATGTTGGAAATGATTGCACTCTATATTGAACAGACTCCCATATTAATCAAACAGATGAAGCAGGGAGTACATGAAAGGGACTGGGATTCAATTTACTCGGCAGCTCATAAACTTATCCCATCATTTTCGATAATGGGCATGCATAAAGATTTTGAGATTATGGCGAGAAAAATACAGGAATATTCTTCTGACCAGGAACATCTTGATGAAGTGAATGATATGGTGCTTAAGATTGAGGATATCTGTACCAGGGCTTGTGAGGTACTGAAGGTGGAATTAAGTTCAGAAAGAAATCCAGGTAATAATGACCGAAAAGAAGATACTGCTTTTTCTGGTTGATGATGATGCTTTGTTCTTAAAATCGCTGGAGATTGAATTCTCCGGCAATACTGAGTCATCCATAATAACTTTCTCAACAGGAGAACTTTGCCTGAATAATTTACCCCGGAATCCTGATGTAATAATTTTGGATTATCATCTTAACAGCATAGATAAAAATGCCATCAATGGCCTTGAAACTCTCGACAGAATAAAGGCCATCAATCCGCTTATCCCTGTAATCATGCTTTCCTCCCAGGATAAAATTGAAGTAGCTGTTAATTGCATGAAGCACCAGGCTTTTGATTACATTGTTAAAAGTGAAACTGCCTTTGTACGATTGCAAAGAGCGATTACCACAATTTTTCATTATCAGAAAATTGAAAAGGCTCTGAGTTGGTATATGGAGAAGATGTAATAACATCAGATGCAAATACTCTTAAGAAGATCATTCACTCTTATTTTTGCTATAATTTCAATAAGTTATTTTGCCTCTGCACAACAGGGTAGTTTAAAAAATGATTCAAATAAACTCTATCTGAACATTGAATCCTATTCGAAGCGCAGCAAGTTAAACGAGTTTATTTACAATTTAATTTTCAAGCCGGTCACTCCCGACTCAAAGAATCAGGGAGTCAGAAGAAAGACTTATAAGAAACTGATACAAAAACCCTACAGCACCTTCGAAGGAAAGATTATCCGGAATATCGATGTCATTAACCTTGATCCTTTTGGTTACTCTGCCACTGATACAACTGTCAGTAAACCTAATTTCCTTTATAAAGCAGGTAATGGGATGCATATTAAAACACAAGGAATCACTATCCGGAACCTGTTGCTGGTCCATCGAAATCAACCTTTCAATTCCCTGACGGATATGAATTCTGCTTTTGTTCCCGTGAATCTGAAATTCCGGACTCAGGATTACTGGGGAGGCAAAGCCCTGCAGCTTTTTAAAGGCAGTACAGAAGATGTGCTTGTAACCAATTTGATTCTGGCAGCCAGGTATCTGCACATTAGATATCTTGAAAAACCACCTGAACTTCTGGATCTTTTTATCCTCTAATCCCGGGCAAAGGACAGAATATTTTCAAAATGAATTCATTCCGGACAACTGATTTTGGTTTCAGGGATTTCGAAATTGAAAAGCCCGGCGGAATGAGTTATCAATAAGCGGGAATCCTTAACATGTTAATTATGTAACTTCTTTATAAAATTATGTAACAATCAGTTTAGTAAGCTGACCTACCTTTAACATAATGATGATATTTCTTAAATACATAACAGTGATGACGCTGAATATTATCTCCTGCAAGAAAAACAGATCAATTCGGATGTCAAGTATAGTGGATCTATTAATAATTAAAACCAATTAAAATGAAAAAGATCGTTCTGTGTGTAATGGCGGGATTTTTGTCCCTGGCTTTTGTCCCTCATCAGTTAAAAGCTGCAACAACTGAGGAACCTGCCTCTATACCTGCTCCCAAGCCTGCCGAATCTTCTGAAGCTAAAACCTTAATGATCAGGTTAGATGAAATTAAGGCAACTGATAAGTCGAAACTGAATGCAGACGAAAAGAAAGAATTACGAAAAGAGGTAAAGGCAATCAAGTCGAATCTTAAAGAAATCGGAAACGGCGTCTATCTTTCTGGTGCTGCAATTATGCTTATT
>JBAQCK010000191.1:0-30448 GCA_049294075.1 Bacteroidales bacterium
GATTAGTATTGAGTTTAATAGCTGTAAATTCAGGATGTTGCAAGAAGGGATAGAGTTTGATGTTTTAATCATTAATGTCAGCAGTCATCTCTGAATTTAAAGATAAAACCTTACATTGGGTTTCAAAAGCTTTTTCCTTCAGACTGATTTTTTATGATTATTAAAAATCCGGAACAATTTAAACTTAAGCTTTTCATATGTTTATCATTGCCGTTACCGGCATTGGTTTTTCTCTCTTTCATCTCAGGCAGCAATCCGGCAAAAATTTCAACCAGCGGCAGAATAACATCATTTGATGAGAACTGGCTGTTCATCAGGGATACTCTTTCAGTTGCTGAGTCGCCCGATTTTGATGATTCCGACTGGAGGCATATCAGCATACCACATGACTGGAGCATTGAAGATCTGCCCGGACAGAATGGTGTGGATATAATAGGGCCCTTTGATAAATCTGCCATTGATAAGGGCAGTTCCGGCTATATGACAGGAGGGACTGGCTGGTACCGGAAACACTTTACTATAAATAGGGAGGATGGGGATAAAAAAGCTTACCTGCAGTTTGACGGGGTTTATATGGCTTCGGATGTCTGGCTTAATGGCAGGCATCTGGGATTTCATCCTTATGGCTACACTCCCTTTCACTATGATATTACTTCATTTCTGAATCCTCCCGGACAGTCAAACGTTATTGCTGTCCGTGTTAAAAATGGAGGAATGAATTCGCGCTGGTATTCAGGATCGGGTATTAACAGGCATGTGTGGCTTGCTTTAAAATATCCGGTTCACATAGATGTGTCAGGGGGATTGTACATTACGACGCCCGTTATTACTGAGAATACAGCTGTGGTGAATGTTGCCGCGACTATCGTAAACTCCGGCAATATAATTGAAAGCATTGTACTGCGCACAGAGTTGATAGATCCCGCGGGTAAGGTCGTTGCATCAGTTACAGGCAATTCTGCCGTACCTTCAGGTCAGACTATACAGATAACCCGGGAAATTCCGGTGAATAAGCCATCTCTCTGGTCGCTTGATGAACCGGATTTATATACCGCAAAGGCATCTGTGTTGATTAATGATAAAGTAGTTGATGAAATTACAACTCATTTTGGGATACGCAGTGTCAAAATAGATGCAAAAAACGGATTCACCCTCAATGGAAAATCAATTGACCTGATTGGCGCTTGCTGTCACCATGATAACGGTCCTCTGGGAGCAGCTTCCATCGATCGTGCCGAGGAGCGGAAAATTGAAGTTTTGAAAAGCAATGGATTCAATGCTATCCGTACCGCCCACAACCCTCCTTCACCGGCGCTTCTGGATGCCTGCGACCGTCTGGGGATGTTAGTAATTAATGAGGTCTTTGATACATGGGAAACTGCCAAGAGGAATCAGGATTATCATCTTTATTTCCGTGATTGGTGGCAGAAAGATGTGGAGTCGTGGGTAAAGCGCGACAGGAACCATCCGTCGGTTATAATCTGGAGCATCGGGAATGAAATCAGGGAGGCTTATGATACATCAGGACTTAGAATTGCCAGAAATCTTGCCGGCGAAATCCGGCGCCTTGATACGACACGCTGGGTCACGGAGTGCTTTAATGATTTTGCCTGGATGAGAGGTCAGAAAAGCAAATGGGATGAGATACCTGAACACATGGCCCTCTTTGATCTTATAGGCTATAACTATGCCTATAAGAGATACGAAGAAGATCATGATAAGTATCCTGACCGTATAATGCTCGGGACGGAAACCAATCCTCCCCTCGCTTTGGAAAACTATGAGATCGTTAAAAAGCATCCCTATGTTATAGGTTATTTTGTCTGGACAGGAACGGATAACCTTGGTGAGGCAGGAAGAGGCATACCGCAACTGAGGGATATTGTACCTGATCCCGGCAATTCACAATCAGCGGGAGGCGGATTCAGCCGCGACTCCTGGCCGGTATTCACAAATTACCAGGGCAACATCGACCTTATAGGAAACAGAAAGGTGCCTTCATATTATCAGCATGTAGTCTGGGGCAAAAGCAAAGTTGAAATGTTTGTTCACCGTCCCGTTCCGGAAGGTAAAATTGAGATCACCGGCAGCTGGGGTTTCCCTGACGAGCTGAAAAGCTGGAACTGGTCAGGTCGTGAGGGTGAACTTATGCAGGTACATGTCTACACCCGCAGTCAACTGGTAAGGCTTGAACTGAATGGCAAGGTGGTTGGCGAGCAGACTATTGATACCGCCTTATCAATCACGGCAACATTCGAGGTTCCCTATGAGCCCGGCACACTGGTTGCCCGGTGTTATGACAATGGCAGGGAAACAGCATCACAGACCATAAGGACAACAGGCAACCCGGAGGCGGTAAGGCTTATTGCTGACAGAGCCAAAATCAGGTCAGACCGTAATGATCTGTCATATGTAAGGGTGGAAATTATCGATTCAGAAGGGAATATTGTTCCCGATGCGGACGACATAATGGTGACCTTTGAGGTAAAAGGCAGGGGTGAGATTGCAGGAGTCGGGAGTGGCAATCCCGCGGATATGTCGAGCTTTCAGCAGCCGATGAAAAAAGCCTGGCAGGGAATATGTCTGGCTATTGTCAGACCTGAGGCAACTCCCGGGAAAATACGCATCAGGGCCAGAGCTGAAGGTTTGAAGGGAGCATCGCTGAAAATTTCGGTTGAGTGAGACTTTCATTTTTTGTTGTAACCCGGCGCTCATCTTTTTATTAAAGATTTTTAGAAATTTTGAAATGACTGAAACATCACTTACTTTTAAAGGATATTAAAATCCTTATGTAGTCTCATCCCAAACCGAAGGAAAAGACTCTGTTGAACGAAATACACGTTATGCAATTAACTTACTAACCTTACCATTATGAAGAGAAGAAATTTTGTTAAATCGGTTGCTGCTACCGGTACCGGACTGATAATTCTTCCGGGAAGCATCCTTTCAGGGAAAAGTCCAAGTGATAAGCTGAATATTGCCCTGATCGGGGCACATGGACGGGGCAGCCAGCATTATGGAGCATTGGCAAGCGAGAATGTGGTTGCCATATGTGATGTACATGCAGGCAATATGGCGCTGGCCGCAAAGCAGTATCCAAATGCCAAACAGTACATTGACTGGCGCAAGTGCCTGGATCAAAAGGATATTGATGCTGTTTTCATTTGTACGCCCGATCATCACCATGCATTTATAAGTATCTGGGCCATGAACCGCGGAAAGCATGTCTATTGCGAAAAACCGCTTGGTGAATGCGTTACCGAAGCGCGTGAGGTGAGAAAGGTATATCTTGCAAACAAGAACAAGCTGGCCACACAGCATGGAACACAGCGACATGCCAATGAGAATTTTGACCGTGTTTCGGAACTGATCCACGGTGGCGCTATCGGCGAACTGAAGGAGGCAATAACATGGGGAAACCGTACTCATGATAAAACAGGTTATCTTCCTGCAGCAGGACCTGCACCGAAGGATATTGACTGGGAACAGTGGATCGGTCCGGTTCAGATGCATCCCTTTAATCCGGGATATTTCGGCGCACGACCCGGAGCCGGCTGTCTGCTGTGGAACATGTACCATGATTTCGGCAGCTGGCAGATAGGAGATATGGGCAGCCATACCATGGACCTTGCCTGGAATGCCATTGATGCAGGGCAGCCTACAAGCGCCTGGGCAGAAGGAGATCCCTTCAGCCCCGAGGTCGTTGCATCAAATATGCATACCAAATTTAATTTTCCTGCAAACGACTGGAGGGGACCCATAACGGTTGAATGGTATCAGGGGACATTAAAGCCGGAAATCCCGCATCCTGCAATTGACATCAGTAAAATCGGCCATGGTGCAATGTTCAAGGGAACAAAGGGAACTCTTGTGGCTGACTTCACCACACGAATACTTATCCCTGATCGCAGCGGAGCAGATATGACCCACTACAAATCACCTTCCGCCGGTCAGGTTGCGCCTCCTCTCGGAGGATTCGTGGAACAGTGGTTCAATGCATGCAAGGGCAGCCTTAAGACAGATTGTGACTTTGATTATGCAGGTCGCATGATAGAGACATTGATGCTCGGGCTTGCAGCACATCAGGCTGGCAAGGAATTGCAATATGATCCTGTTGCAGGAGTTGTGACAAATGATTCCACTGCCAACGCCTTTCTGACCAAAGAATATCGCAAGGGCTGGGTGCTTAACGGGTAAATATTTATTCCGGATTTGACTGGAAAGGCAAATCCGGAATACTTCAAAACATAAATAAAGTTGCTTAGGATGAAGAGAAAATC
Organism: Bacteroidales bacterium; assembly: GCA_049294075.1. GTDB lineage: Bacteria > Bacteroidota > Bacteroidia > Bacteroidales > VadinHA17 > LD21. The sequence goes on from JBAQCK010000191.1 coordinate 4,281, forward strand.
TATTTTATTGATTTCTGTATTATTTATTGTCACTGCTGTTTATTCCTTTACTTACGGCCAGGATGCAGGCTCATTAACAGATTCGAGGGATGGCAGGGTTTACAAGACTGTTAAGATAGACGATCAGGTATGGATGGCTGAGAATCTGGCTTTTAAAACAGAAAGCGGCTGCTCGGTTTATGAGGATGTCAAAGATTATCTGAAGACTCATGGTTACTTATATACCTGGGAAGCCGCTACAAAGGCTTGCCCTGAGGGCTGGCGCCTGCCATCAATGCAGGACTGGTGGTACTTATCCAACTTTCTGGGAGGTGATGAACAGTCAGGAGGGAAATTGAAACAGACAGGAACAACTTCGTGGGAGAGTCCGAATACCAGTGCTACAAACTCGAGTGGTTTTACTGCTCTCGCCAGTGGCCGCGACGGTGACAAGGCCATGGAACATTATGGCAAAACAGCCTTTTTCTGGACTAACGTGGATGACGATGATGCTACCAGCTGGTGCGGGGCATTATACTCAAACAGGGGAGATCTGGCTCTTTACCCGGTTGAAAAGAAGAATGGTTTTTCGGTTCGTTGTATCAAGAATTCTGCCGGTAACGAAAAAGCATTTGATTTCTGGTGATGGGAGAAAAGGCGTGAAGGCGACAAGGCATTAAGGCGTGAAGGGGCGTGACGGCATGAAGGTTTGAGGCGTGAGGTTTGAGGCGTGACGGCATTTCCTTTTATCAGGGTTATCTTATATTTTTGGGATGAAATTGACCCTGTGAAGAACAAATTCACTGACCTGTGGAACAAATACTTTGGGAAGGCTGAGCTGCCGATAATCTTCTTTTATACAGATGATGACGGAGGAGCTGAATGGGCTGAAAAACGGGAATGACCAAATGGAGGGAGAAAGATACCTTCGCACCCCGGGAGCATGTAATTTTTTTATCGGAATTTTCGTCCCATGGATTTCTGGTGATAGCTATCGGACCTATGCCCCCGGAGGGAGAAAAAGGCAGAGGCCGGTCTGAATCCTCGCAACTGATTGATGCAATAGAATGGGCGATTGTTCAGAACAATGATAAGTCCGGTCCGTATTATAATAAGACCGATGTGACAAAAATAGCGGTAAGCGGCATGTCGTGCGGAGGCTTGCAGGCACTTGAGACAGCTCCCGATCCAAGAGTGTCGACCGTCATTATCTGTAACAGCGGTATCCTGCCCGGACCGGGCAGCGGCATGCCGGGAATGCCGGGTCTTGCCAAAGATCATCTGCTAAAGCTTCATAGTCCTGTTCTGTACATACTTGGAGGAGAATCGGATATTGCCTATGGAAATGGCATGGACGATTTTAAGTGCATTAACCACGTACCGGTGTTTGCCGCAAACATGGATGTGGGACACGGAGGCACTTACAGCAAACCTCACGGAGGTGAATTTGCAAAAGTCGCAACATCCTGGTTACTCTGGCAACTTAAAGGGGACAAAAAGGCTGGCAAGCTCTTCAGGGGTAAATTCTTCGGCCTGTCGAAAGATCCGAAGTTATCCCCGGCATGGTTTGAGTGGGATTTCCGGCTTGCACCCCTTAAAACTCTCCCGGAGTGCAAAAAACTCATTGCAAAATATGCGATTGAATAATTATAAACATGTGTGATCGTCTGATTATGAAAAGGTTATTACATACCACAGTTATTGTTCTGCTGATTGGTGTTTCCTGTACATCAGGGAAACCACAAGAAACAGAATCTGGATCCTTTCTTTACAATTATGAACCCATGCCCATGGATACTGCCAACAGTCTTCAGTATAAATGGGATAATAAAGAGATCTTTTCTTCAGTCCGGCTCGATGGCATGGAATCGCTCGATAACTGGGAGCTCTCTTTCGGTGACAGGGCTAATGTCGGCACCATAAGCCTTTCTAATGAAAAGGTAATAGAAGGTAATTCATCCATTAAGTTTGTCTGTCCCACAAAATTGCCTGAACCTCTTGGAGCAGGAGGCCGATACTGGGGCAGGCAGAATCTGACCCGCAAATTCGACCTGGAGGATTTTTCAGAGTACAACCGGATTGCTATAAATGTATATCCCGAGTTTAAAGGTTTCCGGAAGTTATACCTTACCATTATTCTGCATAACGAGGATAATGTTCCCGACCGTTACGGCAAAGAGGGCTGGCATACAGTGATGCTGAAAAACAATCAGTGGAACAAGATGGTCATGGAAGTTCCGCACCTGCCTCACGATAAGGTAACCGGAATAACCATTAGTTATGGACTTCAGGGTAATGAACCGGATGCTGCTGATACTATTGTGTATTACATTGATAACCTGGTATTTGAGAAGGTGGAGGCTGATTATTATGAAGGATGGGGTACTGATGCGGCTATATCTTTCTCACACTCGGGATATAACAGCAATGAAAGAAAAACAGCTTTTACTTCGCTGACTGGCGAGGAAAATTTCAGGGTTGTTGACATAGCGACGAACAAGAGTGTACTTCAAAAGAGTAATAAAACGGAGACCAACCGTATCGGGACTTTTACAGTTTTTGATTTTTCAGAGGTCAAAGCCCCCGGGAAATATAAAATAGTATATGGGAATGTTGAAACCAAACCTTTCCCGATCAATCCGGATATATGGTTGCCGGTAATTGAAAAGATCACGAATCAGTTTTACGTACAGCGGTGCGGATTTGAACATCCGGGGATACATCTGAAGTGCCATTCCGACTGGTACACTGTTTACCGGGGAGATACGATAAACATGGCCGGCGGGTGGCACGATGCTGGTGACCTGTCGCAGTCGTACTGGCAGACTGCAAGTGCAACGGCCGCTTTTTTCAGGCTGGCAATGCAATACATGAAGGAGAACAGAAAACTCTCCGACCGTCTGATTCAGGAAGGATTATGGGGACTGGAATGGCTTCATAAGAACCGCTTTGACAGTCTGCAGGTAATTAGTTGGACAACAATGGATTCCTATACTGACGGAATTATTGGGACCTATGATGATAAACACGTTCAGCCTGGAGCGAGGATTAGCACCAACGATAATTATTATTCCATTATTGCTGATGTGGAAGCCTCGATCGCCTTGAGGAAATCATATCCTGCATTATCGGAGAAATGTCTTGAGTTAGCCAATGAGTACTGGAACCTTCTGAAAGAGGTCCGGCAACCATGGAACACAGAAAGATTATCAATTGCTTTACTGGCCGGCACGAAATTATATGGTCTGACAAAGAACGAAGAAGTTAAGCAGGTTATCATCGCCTGCGCAGATTCACTTATGGCCTTCCAGCAGGATGAACCAATGAACTGGAGTATTCCGCTGAGCGGATTCTTTTATGCAGCAGGCAGACCCGACCGGTTTTTCGGATATAACCACAGCTGTCCTGCCGCATCACCAATTCCGGGCCTTGTTGAACTGTGCAGGCTTCTTCCTGATCATGAAAAATACCCTGAATGGTACAGGTCAGTTGAGCTTCATGCAAATTACCTGAAGATAATTGCACAACTTACTGCCCCTTATTATATGATACCGGCGAATATTTACCGGCTGAATGGAACGGAGGACGATTCGCAGATCCGGCAGGGTATAAAGCTGGACGAGAACCATTATTTAAGGATGTTCCCTGTATGGCAGGCCTTCAGGGGCAATAGTTCTGTTATCTTGTCTTCCGCCCAGGGACTTGCATCAGCAAACCGCCTTCTGAAAGATCCTGAAATGCACAGCATCGCTCTGGCCCAGTTGGAATGGATGCAGGGGAAGAATCCTTTCAGCCAGAGCCTGATGTATGGTGAAGGGTACGATTTCACCCCTCAATATGCTGTGTTTACGGATGATATCGTGGGCGGACTTCCTGTTGGCATATTGACAAGGGATGATCTTGATATTCCATACTGGAAAGCCTCAGTGTTGCATAATTACAAGGAATTATGGGGGCAGCCTGCGTTCCGTATTATGGAGTTGCTTTACTATCTTTATGAATGAGTCAGGACACAGCAAATATTGATTCCTGATACTCATTCAAGTTAATTCGTAAATACGCCGGGATTTGACAGGATAGCCCGCAATGGTATTTACTTTCCAATTGCTATGCAGGTTCGCCCGGGTCGGCTTCATCCCGAAGTTCACTTGTGACGGGCTGGAAATAAAAAACCCCGCCGCTAACGCGACAGGGCTTTTTCTTTGTAGACAAGAGGTTTGAAATATCTGACCTTGAGTTAATAAAAGATATGGAAAGAATTGTTAAAATGAAAGACGTTCTATTCATAAAATGAATATTGCAATCTGTAAATCCTATTATTAATAGTTTTCTAATTCCGCAAGAAATCCTGTCCAATTAAAGTTTCTGTAACTAATCAGTTTCTGTAAAATTAGGTGTTATTAACAACTCTTCCCGTTTGAATCAACATTTTTCGTCTTTATGTGGCTCCGTTTTGTAAAAATGAACATATATGAACAAATATTATTTTAGTGTTTGATAAATAGGCGATTACGTTCTTTGATATATTGGAAGTCAGGATTAGTTTTGTACGGCTCATCTGGAGCGTGAAACCAAATATCTTGAAGAGCGTTACAAAGCGGATTGGCCGATCAGATTCCGGGACATGCTTAAAAAAGCACATGAACTTAAAAAACAACTTACGCCTTCGAAGCATTATCCAAGCTGGCCTGCCAGAGCCCCTTCGGGAAGAGGCTCATCGACCGTATTTTTCCATAGGTCGCACATAAGGCAACGGAAAGGGCACTCCCTGTTTGTGAGGAAAACGGTTAAAACATCTTCAACTGCTCCTGAGGGAGTTCTCTCTTTTTCGACCAGCCATTCGTAAGGCCGGAAAGGATGCGGATTGTTTTTCCGGCCGCGGCACGACAGTATCCATTCATCGTTTATATCAAACCCTGCGATTTTATTCATAGCTGGCAAGGAACTCCTTCCGGTATGCAATCTCCTTTTCCGGGAAAAGCCTTTCGAATGCAGACTCCTTTGCCACACCATGCTGAAAGCGTCGTTTCGGGAAAATAGGCATTTTATATCCTGTTAGCGCTTTCACTCCTTCTGAAACAATTTTCCCCCTGAGTTCATAGAGTTTTTTGTGGTCCCATCCGTCCCAGTTCCAGGAGTGCCTTGTAGGTGAGAAGGAAAACAGCTCCGCTGTCGATCCCGGCAGAAAACGTTACACCAATTGGACCGTCACTGGCACGGTTGCTGAGCCATTTTCTAATTTCCTCGTAAATCGCGCCTATGTACATCCTGCCTATTCCTGCCGGGTCGAACGCGGTAAATCTGTTTCGTTCGGGCCTGAAGAAGCGGGTATAGACCGGGTTGGGATCGGGACATCCGAGAAGTTCGATCGTTGTAATATAGTGAGCAGGGATCATCCTTGTATAGGAGGGATGAAACTGATGATCGAGATTCTCTCTTTTAAGGTAATCGTATATGGTATCGATCCGTTCTGCAATTACAAGTTCAGGACCGCCCGGCCTTTTGGCAATGAAATAACGCATAGGCCTACCGATTGAACGGGCCATCCTTATTATTTTTCCATCGACTGACACCAGGGAGAACTGGCCGTCGATCATTCTCACTTTTTCAGTAAGATGTCGTGATGTATTCCTGCCTTCAGCCGGTACCGTTCCTGTACTCATATTCCGTCAATTATCCCCTTATCTTCCAGAATACTTATGTACCTGTCGGCAGGTATATTTTCGATTACTTCTTTCCCTCCGCCGGTCCAGTGGATCTCCAGCCTGTCGACTGTTTCAGCATTTCCAAGACCGATATGAACACGGGGGTCATTGTTTGAAAGGTAGCTGGTGGACCACTGGTTTACATGTACCTGTCTTTTCCCTCCGGCCGTTACCACAACTTTTGCCGCGATGGCCGAAGCCGGACCGTTCTTTCCCCTGAGCGATATGCCTATCCAGTGATTTGAGTTTCCTCCGTCGTTCCTGAGAAGAGAGGCCTTTGCCGTCAGGTCGACGTGGGATATTATAATATCACGGTCGCCGTCATTATCGTAATCCCATACTGCCAGACCCCTTCCCGACCTTTTTGTGCTGAAGTATGGTCCGTATATCTTTCCCCTGTCTTTAAAATGGCCTGTCCCGTCATTTTCGAGGAGAAGGGGATATTGCAGGATAAGCTCTTCGGCAATACCGTTAGCGGATACTATGTCGAGATCACCGTCGTTGTCGAAGTCGATAAGGGCTGCTGCCCAGGCTCCTTTTCCTGCAAGAGGCCCTGAAATGCCGCTTGTCTCCGAAATATCCTCGAAGAATCCGTTGCCCCTGTTCCTGTAAAGGGCACCATACTCAAGATCAACGACAAGGATATCGATAAGACCATCGCCGTCGACATCTCCGATTGAGCCATGCATCGAACCGCATCCCTTTCCCTGTGTGTTGGCCGCTACTCCTATTTCCACAGCGACTTCACTGTAAATGCCGTTATCATTTCTGAACATGAAATTAAGCTGATGGTCATTTGCCTGAAAGATATCAATGTCGCCATCGTCGTCGTAGTCAAAAACCGTTAATCCCATGCATTTGGAGTCGGGATAGAAAAGGCTGTAAGCTTCCGTGACATCCACGAATTTTCCCGTGGAATCCTGCTCGTACAGCATGGATGCCTGTCCCCTGTATTCTGAAGGATGGGGCATGATGTCGGGGGTTGCCGGTGTAAAGTATTCAGGATCGAATGCCAGAAAATTGCCTACCATCGCGTCGAGTCTCCCGTCGAGGTTATGATCCCAGAATGAAACACCTATGCTCCATTTCTCAAACCCGTTTAGCTTTTCAGGGCCACGGAGGCCCACAATGCCGGTTATGTCTGAGAATGTTCCGTCGCTGTTGTTCCTGAAAAACCTGTTGGGGCCGTAGTTGAGAAGAAAGAGATCCACGTCTCCGTCATTGTCATAATCTATGGCTCCTGCAGCCATGCTCCAAATGGTATCGTTCAGTCCTGCCGTTTCAGAGACTTCCGTGAACCTGCCGCTGCCCTCATTTCTGTAGAGTCTGTCGGGAGTCTGCCTGAAAACCTCTCCTCCCTCGTCTGAGACACCATAGATATAGGTGCCGTTCATCATGAAAAGGTCCATCAGGCCGTCGTTGTTATAATCGAAAATTGTCACTCCCGATCCGCTGCTCTCCAGTATATTTTCGTAATGGTAGTCCCCGAAAGTATACATGAAGTCGATGCCTGATCTCTTAGTTACATCAGTGAACCTGACACCAAGCTGCTTTGCCGACGAATGAAGGAGAATAGCCGAGAGAGCCAGAAGGAAGATCCATATAGCTCTCATTAAATTGAACTTTATGCCGGTGTGACTTGTTTCAGAATTTTTCATAGGCCCTCACAGCATTGGCATATTCTTCAACAGTGACTACCCTGGTGTTATATTCGCGGTTGTATTTTTCAAGTTCAGGATCGGAGGGGTATTTATCTTCGGGCGAGGGGGGATAGCTTTTCATTCCATGGAAGGGAAGGGGCAGTACAGTATTCCCGAAAGCTGTATTCATGTCCCCGTCTTTTACCCATCCTACGCTTCTTATAAGGAAGTCCCTTTTCCATCCGTCTCTGAGCGGGGGCAGGCTTCCGGCATCAAATTCAACCGTTGTTTCATCTCCCGCGTTAGTTATCACATATTTGTTATCAGATTCTGTAAGGAGAGGAAGCACGTCACCGAACCTGGTGTAGTTGCCTGTCAGGTCTCTCCACATCTGGCTTTTGTTTACTGATGAATAATCGAACCAGTGAGGTCCGTAACGTCCGCCCTTCCTGTAAAGCTTCGAAAAGCCACGGTAATGAAGATCGCCTGAAACCGGCTGCATTACAGTTTCTTCTGACGCCAGTTCAGGATTATTTCTGGCAAGGAATATTTCGTCCCAGTATATCTGCATGTTTGTCCTGATCCTGATACGCGAATCTTCCGACAAGAGTTTTCCGGCAAGATCAATAACGACAGTTTTATCCTTACCCTGAGGGAATCCTGCATTGGCTATCACGGTCTCCCATTCTCCCTTATTGTTTATCACCTGAATCAGGGGAGGAACCGACTTGAGCGAATCAGACTGCGACATGGCGAAATTTATGCTCGCATCGGTCGGGAAGATCCAGCCTGTAAGAAAGAGGTGAAGACCTTCCGTATCAGGCTTTCTTCCAGGGTCGATAATTATGTCGTGCATTTCGGTTATACCCTGATATTTGCCTGGTGAAAACCATGAATAGAATATGTCATCCTTTTTATTTATAAAACGCAGAATGTCGTTTCCTTCCGAGTCGGTTGCCGATGCTGGAATGAACTTCTCCCCGATCTTTATTATCTTCTTTCCTGGGAAAGGGGGAGGAGAGAACTGTTCCGGAACATATATTTCCGTGTTGCCGGGATGGTCGACAGCAACAAGTTCAAGCTGATCTATATAGATCGTTTCCCAAAGCTCGGATGTAACCTGTATTGAATATCTGCCTTTATCGGGTTTCATGAATTCGCTGGGGATCTTCAGATAATCATCCGAAGCGTCTGCAAAGGCATATGAGGTGTTTCCTGCCATTATCCCGGTAGGCATACCGAGAGCACTTCTCCAGAGGATATCCTTCACGAAAATGTATTTGTCCCCATTCCAGGTATAGAGGAAAGGACATGATCCCTTGAGTGTTTGTTCTTCGATAAGGGCCTGGTTCGAGCCTGGAAGGAATATGTTCTGAGGTACTCCGTTGGTCCATCTTATCCTGATTATATCAGCCCGAGGTTTGTTTCCCAGTCCGAAATGGATCAACGGATCAGTGACAACAAGAACCTGGTATTGATCCTCAGCCCTTATTTCCACCTTGGCACCTATACCAAAATGATTGTTCTTAGCGCTTCCTGCCTTCAGACCAACGAGTTTCATGGTAATGAAGTGGTTATTGTTGCCTCCGTCATTCCTGAGGAGGGTAACCCCGCCGCGGAGGCCTGAGATAATTGCATCCAGGTCGCCATCATCATTATAGTCGAAGATCGTTATCTGGTGAGATGACTTTACTGTTGCCGGAAGAAGTTCCGATACGTTCCTGAAGCCCCCGTTCCTGTCGTTATAAAAAAGGAAGACTCCGCGGCCATCAGCATCAGCGGCTTCACCCGCGGCCATTATATCAAGGAAGCCGTCGTTGTTGAAGTCGAGAGAAGCAAGATCGTGGATCTTTGTATTTTCAAGCGATGAGAACATTGAACCTGATTTCCCTTCATTCAGGAAGGTACCATCGGTTTTGTTCTTGTAAAGGACCGGATTTTTCCCTGTTGAAGAGCATGTGAAAACATCAAGGAACCCGTCGTTGTTATAATCACCTGCAGTAATGACAGATGCATTGTCGTTTTCATCCAGCCCACTTCCGCTAATAATGTTCTTATATACACCTTGCCGCTGGTTTGAATAGTATACCGGCAGGGATTTTAAGCCTGTGACAATGAAATCTATATCCTCATCATCATCAAAATCGCCGAATACGGCATCATTACTGACGGCACTCTCTCCGGGCTGTTCCAGACCCTGGTTGTTGAGAGTGAACGTTCCGTCGGCATTGTTCCTGAACATCAGGTTCCCTTTTCCTGTTATCTCGTACAGATCGAGATCTCCGTCATGGTCCATATCAAAGAAAAGGGCCTTTCTTCCACCCCCGGGGCTTCCTGCTTTTGATTTTGAAGTTACGTCTTCAAACCTGCCAACGCCTGCGTTCCTGTACAGAAGATCACCACCTTCCCTCATAATGAACAGGTCGGGGAAACCGTCATTATCAAAATCTGCAAAAACGGCACCATATTCGTAACCCGAGTGTTTAAGCCCCGACTCCCTAGTGATATCCGTGAATTTGCCCATTTCATTCAAAAAAAGGAAATGCCTGAATTTGCCTGTGGCAGGATCAGTGCTGCCGGTGTAAAGATCAGTGTCTCCGTCACCGTCGTAATCGCATGTAACTGCCAGTGCCGGATATTCTGTCGCGGAGGCTCCCGGTATTACGCCCAGGCCCGCCGCTTCTGATGCATCGGTGAATTTTATGACGTCGAGGAGAGTAAGATTCTCGTCGCTACGCATAATCCTCTGCCTGTCGAAGGTTATAACAGGGAATCCGATCAGAGAACCTCCCGGCCCCTTGAGGTCAACGATTCCTGCCTGGTAGGGAGCTGAGACCTTAAGATAGTTGTGGAAAATCGTAAACTGAATTATCGCGTTTTTCTTATCCTTTTTCCTCAGGAGCTCTATTGCACTGTCGTAATATTCAACAGCTTCCCTGGGAAATCCTGGGAACTGCCTGCTTATTGTCTCCATCTGTTCTATCGCGGCATCGAAATCACCTTCACGAATCAGAATATCGGTGAGGTTAAGACGCGGAACAAGGTTGCCCGGTGCTTTTTCAACGAGGGCACGGGTGTATTCATGTTGCTGTTTTTGTGCATCTTCGCCTGGTATCGTTGAATAGATCTCGGATAATTCATAAAGAGTCTTAACATGATCGGGAGAAAATTCGAGAGCTTTCTTCAGTTCTGCTATCGCCTTGTCCTTCTGGTCATTCATCCTGTGCACTGTTGCCAGGATGAGTCTTATGTCGGCATCCCGAGGATCGATGTTTATGGCCTTGTTCAGCTGTTTTTCAGCTTCATCGTATCGCGACATCCTTAGATATGTAAGCCCCAGGTTTGCATAACCGAGTTTTTCCCCCGGAGCAAGTTCTATGAAATGAAGGAACTGCTCTTCGGCTTCCTCAAGTTTGAACTCTTCGAGATAGGCAAGCCCCAAAGTCTTGACAGTCATGATGTCAGCCTGCTTCTCGGCTTTTCTTTCACCGGCATTCCTGCAACTGCTGACAGCGATGATGCCGATGACGGCAATCAGGAACAGATAATTCTTTTTCATTTCATCAAAATTAGAAAATAAAAATTCATTCAGGTTCCGCGGGAACACCGTTTCTGATTTTTACAATGCCGAAACTGCCTTTCCGGTTCCCGTGTTCATCGAAGCTTATAGTACCGGTGACACCTTTATAGCTTGTTTCTTCAAGCGCCTTCTGTATCATCTCCCTGTTGCCTGAACGGGCTTTCCTCATCGCGCTTATCAGGATGTTCGCTGCATCAAAGGAGTAGACTGCTGACATTCCCGGCCTTATGCCAAATCTTTTCTCGTATTCATTTCTGAATGAATTCCATTCTTCATTCTGCCACTGTCCGGAAGGAACCTTAAAAACATCGTTGAAATACTGAATTTCGGTTGATGAAAGGAGGTTCTCGTCAAGAGTCTGCAGTGAACCGTAAACAGGGATACTGATTCTTTTCTGTTTAAGAATCTTCATTATCCCTGCTGACGTCGACGGGCTGCAGAAGAGCACCAGGCATCCGGGATCTGAACTTAGGATCTCCTCCGTGAGAGCCTCATATTTTTTGCCGCTTCCACCGGCATCAAAAACCTCCGGGTCAGGATGTTTGTCGAGAACTATCTGTTTCAGGAAAAAGTCAGAGGCCATTTTTGAATCATAGATACTTTTATCGGTAATCACCACGACTTTTGTAAGCTTCCTCTTTTTATAAATTTCATGCGTAAGTGAAACTGCCTGCTGCTGATCGGTCGGTATACAATTGAAGAACCATGGTACAAAAGCCTGGGTGAGAGTAGGGTCGGCCGACCATGCCGAGACCATTGGCACGATCGACTTTGTGGCGGCCTGTTCAACTATGTGAGCATTACGTCCGTCATGGGAGCCCATAAGTGCCCAGACCTTTTCTTCGAAGATCAGGCTGACAGCCTGTTTAGATCCTGTTCCCCAGGGACCTTCCATCGATCTGATAACAAGTTGAAGAGGTCTTCCTTCTATTCCACCCTGTTCGTTTGCCTTCTGTACTGCCAATGAGGCCCCGTTTGCAGCAGCCAGTGAAGAACTATCGGTTATCAGAAGGCCGATCTTCACCGGCGTCTGTATTTTCTTTCCGGCTGTGGCAAATGACGGACCATACCGACCGGATGAAGTCAGTACCACAATCGTTAAAAGGAGGCTGAGGGTATAACGGGATCTCATCAGGTGCTACCTGTTTCACATTATGAAACCGGGATGTCCGGCTCCACTATATATCTGCCAACGGCAAGGGCTATCTTTCTCAGGCCGCCCATCAGCCGGGTAAGTTCATCCGGATCGATCGACTGATGGCCATCGCACAAAGCCTCTTCAGGTTTATAGTGAACCTCCATTATCAGCCCGTCGGCACCGACTGCAACGGCAGCCTTCGCCAGGGCAGGCACCATCCATCTGTGACCTGTCCCGTGGCTCGGATCAACTATCACAGGCAGGTGGCACAGATTCTTAAGCACAGGCACGGCACTAAGGTCGAGTGTATTGCGAGTTGTTGTCTCAAAAGTTCTTATTCCCCTCTCGCAGAGGATCACCTGTTCGTTGCCCTGGTTGAGGATATATTCGGCGGACAGGAGGAACTCCTCGACAGTGGCCATCATCCCTCGTTTAAGGAGCACAGGCTTCTTCTGCATGCCCACCTCTTTGAGCAGGGGGTAGTTCTGCATGTTCCTCGATCCGACCTGAAGCATGTCGGCATGTTGCGCAACAAACTCAACCTGCCGGGTATCCATTACTTCAGTTACAAATGGCAGGCCTGTCTTTTCCTTTGCTTCCCCGAGCATTTTTACCCCTTCCTCACCAAGGCCCTGGAATTTATAGGGTGAAGTCCTTGGTTTAAACGCGCCTCCCCTCAGCATCATTCCTCCTGATTTCCTTACCGCTTCAGCGGTCCTGAGAAGCTGCTCCCTGCTTTCCACCGCACAGGGCCCTGCAATAATCACGATCCCTTCAGGACCAAAGCTGACTCCTCCTGCCGTTACGGTCGAGGGAGCGATCTTTGATCTGCTGCTGACTCTCACCGGTACCGTGCAGCCATCAATTACAGAAGGATCGTTATAGTGGTTCAGTTCCATTTCATCTTCCTTTCATTTAGTATCTGCTTGCTTTCTTGTAAATTGTATTGTCAGTTTCAAACTTGGGTGCAGGCGAGAATTCAAACCTGCCATTGCTGACTTTCGCCATGAAGATTGGTCTCATATTGTTAAAGGTCGGGTCAAAAAAGACTTCACCTGTAACGCCCTTCCAACCCTGGAAGGTTTTGAGGTCGGTCAGTATATCACGGATCAGTACCCGGTTCAGCCCGACTTTATTAATCGCCTCTATTATAAGGTTTATTGCATCATAAGCGTGAGCTGCGAAGACATTTGGTTCCATCGAAAACCTCTTTGTATACTCTTCCTGGAATTTTTTGAGTTCCGGATCATTGGAAGCAGGATTGTACTGGCATGTGGTCATAACACCTTCTGCATATTTCCCTGCAATCTCAAGAAATTCGGGATTTACCATCCTGTCCGAACCACAGATGGGCTGGTTCATCCCAAGCTCACGGATCTGTTTTACTATAAGTCCTGACTCCCTGGCGTTTCCCCATACGAGAATTGCATCCGGCGATGTTTTTTTGATCCGTTCAAGCTGGGCTGTGAAATCCGATTCCATATCGTTGAAGCGCTCCTCAATTATTGGAGGAAATCCGATCCGGGTTGCAGAACGGTTGAAATGAAGTGTCCCAACCCTTCCGTAGCGGTTGTTGGCTCTCATTATGGCTACACGCTTGTATCCCTGCCTCACGTGCATGTACTTCACAAGGGAGTAGCTGCTCTGGCGGTCGTCGGGAATGTTACGTATAACCCATGGTATGTTGGTTTCTGTAAACGTCGGATCAGGGTCGCCCGAATTTATATTGGCTATTTCGAGCTTCAGTGTTGCCCTGATGGCGACGTGTGAGTTGGTATCATCGATAGTGCCTATCCATGCCCATACTCCTTCATCATCCATCTTTACCAACTCGTTGGCGGCAGCTCCCCAAAGACCGACATCATTATGGATCATCAGCCTGAAAGGGATTCCCTTGTAGCCTCCTTTTTTATTGGCATGTTCTATGGCAAGCATGGCTCCCTGCATCATCTGTTCTCCCAGAGGCTGGATAATCGATCCATCAAGTGGTCCGAGAAACCCAAGCCGTACTTCGGTCAGATCGGTTGGTTCCTTTTTTTCACGACCGGCACCATAGAACCATGTCGGCACAAGAAAATGATACTTGTAGGCTTTCTGATACCTGTCGAATGCCACAAGGCTGTCAGGAATGTTGCCATAGTTCATCTGACGGGTCTGTGCCATTGACAACGTTCCTGAAATCAGCAGGATCAGGCCGGAGATAATTGAAGCAATAAGAAACCTTTTCATATTATATTATTAGTCATTTATCTATTTTACAAACAGCGTATGTCTCTATTTCAATGAGAAGCGTTTCCCGGCAGAGCCTTGCCTGAATACCGGCGCTTGCAGGGAGGGGATCAAGATTCATCCAGCTGAAAAAGGACGTGCGGATCTTATTGAAATCCCCTATATGCTCCGCTTTCCCTTCTTCATTGACGCTGGGAGTACCTGAGATCAGCAGAACTTTATAACCTCCGAATTCCAGACTCAATGCCCTTGTAAAGGATGAGGGCCCGGAATAACCGTAGGCTTCGTTTATCACCTTTGGAGCATGTACCGCGAATTTCTCAACCGGCGGACGGTTGCTGTGGATCGCGGGATAATTGTAACCATTGATAAGATTGTTTTCAGTGAGGACGCCCAGTTTTAGCATCTCAACGCGTTCCCCCTCAATGAGTTTTGTCAGATCAACAGTTAGTTTGTTTTTGTCCATTTCAGATATTTTACTTTCAATTAATAATTTCAGAGTTCAAAGGTCTTCAGTTTATCAGCTCGCCGCGGCAGACGCCCTGGGATGTTGCAACCCACAGCACACCGTCTTCAGCATCAACGCCTATTATAAAATTATGGGATATTGATGGGTTAAGCGGAATCTCCTTTACTATTTCAGAGCCTTTAAAAACAAGGGCTTTGCCATTAACATTCTCATCATTCTTCTTATAGGTTATCCATGTCTTTCCGTTAAAACTGCTCAGACCGTTGTCGCTGCAGACGAATACAACCGGCCCTTCTGCCCTGACGAAGTTTATGAAGTTGCTGGCAAGTCCGCTGTCGTGATCAAAATAGCCTTTCCAGTTCTTTCCATCATAACTGCTCATCCCGAAGTAGGTAGATACCCAAAGTATATTGTCGCTGTATGATGTTGCGGTGGTTATGTCGTGAATGAGGCCATCGTGAGGCTGAAGATCTATTTCCATGAACCCGTCGGGATCGGTATAATCCCTGAAATGTTCAGTCTGCATGTTGTATTCGATAACTCCACCTCCCCATGCTGCTATCCATACCTTATCTTCGCCAGCGGAGAGCGCGTATGTCCACGGCTCATGCATCGGAGCATTCATTTCCGTGAATATCTTCCATTCTTTTTTCTTCGTGTCGTAAAGGCCGGCTCCGCCACCCGTTGCAACCCAGATGTCCTTGCCATAGCAAAAAACATTGTAAACGAGATCGTTGGGCAAACCACTGTTGAACTGGTTGAATGTTTCAAACTTGCCTCCGGACCAGCGGTTGAGCCCGCCCAGCGTTGCAATCCAGACATCGCCTGTAATGGGGCTTACATCTATCGACACGACACCGTTATGGGCCAGACCGTCTTCTGTTGTATATGTGCGCCATTTGTCATTTTCATAAACAGCAAGGCCATGGTGGGTTCCCACAAGCACCCGGTCGCCGTCAATCCTAACCATGTAGCATTTATCATCCGGAAGTCCGTCCCTCGTGGTAAAAGTCCTCCAGTTACCGTAAACAGGCATAGTGTCCGCGTAACTGCTGATTATATCGTCCCTGTCTTCTCTTTCCAGCGATTCGAGAGTGGGATATTCCGAGAGATCGATTTTATTTTGATGACGGTCGGAGGAGGGAGCGGTCTTTTCCCTCTTCAGTAACCTCGGGAGGCTTATTCCGGCAATAGCGATAAGAACTAATACGGGAAAAATTACCAAATACTTGTTTTTAAAAAATTCCTTCATTTGTCAGTTGTTTACGGATTTAACGCGTTTTTACCTTAGCCTTCAGGACCTTTTCCTCTTTCCTGTAGAACTCAGGGTCGCCAAGGGATTTGAGATATTCGATCAGTTCATTAAGCTCGATTTTTGTCAGGTCGTTAACCCTTCCATGGGTATCCTTGTGAGCATATACTGTCCATATCTCTTCGAGCGAAAGTGCAAGCCCGTGGTGAAGATACGGAGGCGATGCATAGATGTTATTAAGGTGCGGTGTGTCGAAGAGTATTGAATCATCGCTTGGTATAAGAGAGCCGACATCTTCGAAGCGCCTGTTTGTGAAATAGGGAGGCGGATGACATGTTATGCAACGTTGTTTCTCAGGTATTTCATTCCCGAATTTGTCAACGGTCCTTTCATACAGGACTTTCCCCCGGAGCTGCATGGCATTCAGCTCTCCGGTGGGATTGTGTACAAGATTCGGAGGGTATGGAATTCCGGTTACAATATAGGCAACCAGCGCATCAAGCTCATCATAGCTGAAAGGTTCGTTTCTTGTAAGAACGGTAGAGAAACGCATACCGTCCTGCTTGTAGATTGTATGGTTCACACCATTCCACTTATATGGAGCTGTTTCGCCTATGTCCCTCAACGATTGAGTATTGGCGAGGTTCCGTCCCATGTCCTTCGAGGCCATGTTGTATACCAGCCCGTCTTCGTGCCCGTCGGGATGGCAGGTGAAACAGGTATACTGACTCTGAAATGTCCCTTTTGAATTATTCAGAAGTCTCTGCCCTTTTCGTGCCACAGTAACTCTCCGGGGGCCCCCCAGGTCAACACTGCCTTCTGTTTTGAGGCTGATTGTATTTATCACTGCTATCCTGTCTTCAAGGTGCTCGGCAACGTACAGCTTTGATCCGTCGGGCGACATAGCCATCCCTTTCGGATTGGCACCTGTTGGTATACGTCGGGTCACGAAATGACTGCTTGTTCCTAGGTGATTTGAATAATAATCAAGCTCTTCGGTCGTGTGCCTGTTTATGAACGACCGGAGGGAATCGAGATCAATAACTGATATCATATTGACACCTGCATGAGTCACGAATGCTTTTTTCCCGTCGGGGGTTATTGCGACATCGAAGGGATCGGCATAATATGAATTGGGTTCATCAAGAAGAAGCTGAATTGTCCTTCCGTTTTCTTTCTGTTCAATAACTGCCAGCCCGTTGGTCATAATAAAACCTCTCTCAACCTGAATTGAAGGGATAAGGTTCTTCGGCCTGATCATGGGTATGAGGGCAAGGTCACCGGAAGGGGTGAACTCAATGTTCTCGAGCATGTAGGCAGATTCCATATCCATACGTCCGGAGATCCTTTTACCTGATTCTTCAATTACTGTAAGCTCGCATACCACAGGATCGCCATAAGGTGCAAGGAGCGCACGCCTGCTTGTCACGAAAAGATTTGTCTTTGAGGGATTCACTCCTATTCCGGTGGGATTGTTACCGGCAGAGAGCCTTTTCAACTCCTTTCCGTTACTTAGATTGATAACAGAAACGTCGTTGCCATAGGAATTAACCACATAAAGGTATTTCTCATCTGAACTGAGAGCCAGGCCTGCAGGGCCGTTACCTGTTTTGATCTCATCACTGACACTGTATGATTTCAGGTCAATTACCGAAACCATGTCGGACCATTGATTGCTCACGTAAGCGATATCACCCGTGCTGCCGAGAATAACACTGTGCGGGCGGTCGCCTACCTTTATTTTATGTGTAACCTTGCCCTTTTGTGTATCGGCAACAAGAAGTTCCCCGGATTCTTCTGCCACGATAAACAGTTTATCCCCTTTTTCCGACATAGCCAGATTGTAGGGAGAATAATAATCCGCGTCAATAAGTTTTGGAAAGAAGCTGGTCTTTTTTGTGTAAAGATGACAGGAGAGGCAGTTAAGAGGATGATCCTCGGTGGCTGTGATATAATTGACATGAGCCCTTGCCCACCGGTGAAACGGAGGGAATACAATCAGAATAATTACAGCCAGAATGCCGGCACTTATTGGCAGTTTCTTGTATTTCTTTCTCATAGCTATTCTAGTTCGACACTTTTTTCAACTATGCTTGTAATATGAACAGGGATCATAGCAGGATCTTTCCTTACAGCCAGGGGTATTCTGTTCTCAGGCACCAGTTCGGGATCCTCATGGCAACCCACGCAGCCTCGCCTCTCGTTGGGGCGCAGCCAGAGCCATGAACAGGTTTCGCCCACCACATCACCTTTATCATCGAGTGTTCTTATCCGGAAAGGCATATCTGCCACAACCTTAAGGTAAAATGAGCCATCTTCTTCCACGTTCACAACACCATAGGTCGAATCGACACCCAAGACCTCAATTCTAGAAGCTTTCATCACTTCAGAACTTGTAAGGGAGGGCTGGAAGCCATGGAAATTGATGTCCTGGCACATTATCAGCCCTGTCTTTACCCCCAGGTTGACTTCGCTTGGAAGGTTTTTCGGTCTCTGATATTCTTCGGCTGCAATTACCTCAACGATGTTGTAATCCGGATCAGAATAAACTGGCTGACCGAGTGATTTATGAACCGGATCAAACTCAAAAAGTCCGTAGCGGTCTTTCGAAGCAGCACGGTGCGATACAAGGAGTTTTCCTGTCTCCAGGGGAAGCGCAAAAATAAAATCCCCTTCCGTGCCCGAGGTGAGGTTGACACGCGAATGAAGAGGTCTGTTGTAGCTTATTGATATAATGTCATTTTTCGCTGTTCTTGCATTATCTGATTCCGCGAAAACTATTTTCCCGTCCTTTGTCTCGCAGGCCCTGCTGACAACATTGTTTCCTTCGGGTATCCTGTACAGCATGTCGCCCTTTGTCCCGTCGGGCCTCATCACTGCCATCATTGTTTTTCCCCTTGCAGGCATCACTTCTGTTGCCACTGAAAGGACCCTCCCGTCCTTCAGTACACAATTTGCAAAGTAAGAGACCGGGCTGAAGGTTATCTGCCTGAGTGAGGATCCGTCAAGTTTGCACATAAAGACGCAATGAGTGTTAACTACCGTATCGTTCTGTGTCTGTTTGCTGAAGACAATCCTTCCTCCGGGAAGATATGAAGGATCGGTGCAATTGTCTTTGCTTTGAATGACCTGCCTGTATTTCCCGTTCTTTAAATTCATCTCCCATATCTGCCACGGCCCGCCTTCATTTTGCATGGCTGCAAAAATCATTGAACGGCCGTCGTATGAGATATGAGGGAAGGCTGCAGAATGGAAATCGCCGGTGAGCACTTTCAGTGAACCCGGTTTGCCGGGAACAAGCCTGCATATCCTTGCTCCGGATAAATATCGCCAGGATACCCCACTTAAATAATCCGGTGTCCCCAATTCACCCGGAGCTTCGGTAAGGATCAGCATCGAAGGTCCGGTCTTTTCCCTGTTGCACGACAGGATTATAAACAGAGCCAGGCCGGCTAATAATATTATTGTATATGTTCGTTTCAGTTTCAATATATGAAAATACAGGATCAGGGTTCTTTTATTTCAAGTATCTGGTTTGCATCAAGGTTTTCAAGTATCTGGTTTTTTCCCGAGGGCCATATTATTTCTATTTTGTCGACCTTCGAACTTTGTGCAAGGCCGAAATGCATCCTGGGATCGTTCTGCGACAGGTATCCGGTTGTGCTTTTCTTCTGGGCTGTCTGGGTCCTGCCTCCCGCGGTAAGCATCACTCTTGCCCCTATACCATCCCTGTTGCTTGTCGTTCCGGTAAGCTTCAGGATTATCCAGTTGTTCAGGTTTCCCTTGTTGTTTCTGAGAAAAACTGCCTTGTCGTTAAGGTTAACGATGAAGACGTCGAGGTCTCCGTCATTGTCATAGTCGCCCATGCAGGCGCCGCGCCCTACAAGTTCCCTGTTGAAGTACTCCCCGAGTTCCAGGGAAACATCCCGGAAGGTTCCGTCACCTTCATTCTGGAAAAGCTGATCTTCCTGTCCGTAAAGATGTTTGAGAGCCCCGTTCGTCTTAAATATATCCACATCGGTATCATTATCATAATCCAGGAAAGAAGAGGACCAGCCTACGAACTGCGCAGCCGCCATGGAGATATTTGACCTGATCCCGCGGTCGGAGAACACTCCGTTGCCCAGATTCTCGTATAATGCACAATATGTATCGTCAGATACAAACATGTCGAGAAGTCCGTCAAAGTTGTAGTCGGCATAGTCGACCGACATGCTTACGGTGGCTTCGCCTGCCTGGCTGAAAGCTGTTCCCGACATGATGCCCCTGTCCTCAAATCTCTTTCCTTCAATATTGTGCCACAGGTAATTATTAGTGTGGTCGTTGGCGACATAGATATCAACCCACCCGTCGGCATCATAATCGGCAGAACCGACACCCATTGCTCTTCCGTCTATGTCGATAATACCCATCCGTTCAGTTACATCTTCAAAAGTTCCGTCGCCATTGTTATGGTACAGGAAGTCCGGCTGTGCATCGTAAGCCATAGGACCCGGAAATCCGTCGGGAGCATAGTAATACTTATAGTCAGGGTCGAAAGTCAGGAAGTTGCCCACATAAACATCCAGGAAGCCGTCTTTATCGTAATCAAGCCATGTTGCACCGATACTGCATTCGTTGCCGCCTGCCACTCCGGCACGTTTTGTAATATCAGTGAATGTCCCGTTGCCGTTATTCCTGAGAAGAACATTGGGTCCGTAATTGCTTATGAACAGGTCGGGGTAACCGTCGTTGTTGATATCCGCCGAGGATGCTCCCATGGAGTACCATGGCCCGCCCACTCCGGCTTTCTTTGTAACATCCTGGAATGTACCGTCGCCCATGTTGCGGTAAAGATGATTGCCCGGGAGAACGTCAGGTTTTTCAGTCTTGATCAAACCTTCGACCCAGGTTCCGTTGCAGGCGTAAATGTCAATGAAACCATCCTGGTTATAATCGAAAAAAACAGCTCCGCCTCCGTCCGATTCTATAATATTGTTTAGTTCTTCTTCTCCTATCGAATGGGTAAAGTCGAGTCCGGCAGCTCCTGCGATCTCCTGGAAGAAATCGTTATTTGCCGCGGGCAGATCAGCTGCCATTCCGCCCCTGGCTGATGAGGTATCACCTGACCTGCAGCCATAAAGTGTCATTCCGGAAATAATGGTGAGTATAGCAAGTATTTTGATTTGCATGGCAGGTTAAATAAAAATGAGGAACAGACCTTCTAATCGATTTTTGTTTAGTTCAGTATTTTAAATGAATTTTGGAGTAACCCTTTATATACTGGCATCCAAGATATAAAATATTTGAGAGGGCAGATTGAGTTTTTTAACTCTGTCTGCCCTCTCAAATTTAATAAGATTATAGTTTAAAATCTCTAATCTGTAACAGGTTTTAACTTATATTAATAACCAGGGTTCTGATCCAGATTCTCGTTTGCATCCAGAGCCGTTTGCGGGATAGGCCACAACAACCTGAATTCCGGCAGGGCATTTGCCCTCCATCCGGGAATGGGATCCAGGAATGTACCGAAGCGGATCATGTCCTGGCGTCCCCAGCCTTCCCATGCCAGTTCAAAACGACGCTCGAGGTAGATATCATCAAGCGTAACGCTGGTTTTGAGTTTTGAGGCATCGTCAAATACCCTTTCCCTGATTTCATTTACAAGATCTGTTGCTACAATATTGTCTCCGTCCATACGTACAATGGCTTCTGCTTTCATAAGGTACACATCGGACAGCCTGAAGATTGCATAGTCATTCTCCATCGCTGTAGCTCCTTTTTTGTACTCCCATTTGTTGCATCTTGCTCCGTCTTCCTGTTCAGTCTGGCCCCAGCCGTCAGCATCAACAGCATACTTCATTGTAATATCTATTGTATGAATTAACGGACGTCCGTGTGCTGTTATAAGGATTTCTCCAGTAGCCGGATCACGCATCTCGCCCAGTAAGAAACTTCCGGCGTAACGCTTGTCAACCGGATCAAAAGATCTTACAAAATCAGCATGAGCGGCAATACCATTGTTTGCACTTCCCGGCAGGCCAAGAGCCTTTGGTCCGAGATAGTGAAGGGTATAACCACGAACTCCAAGGTTTGAAGAAATGCTGTTTACAGCAACAAGAATGGCTTCCTTTGAATTCTCATTGTTCGCACTGAACTGTTCTTTCCAGTTTGGCTCAAGGGAATAAGGCATTGCCATGATCTCATCGCATGCATCAATACACTCCTGCCATTTTGATCCACCGGCAGGATTCCAGACCTCAGCATTCAGATACATTTTGGCAAGCATGAAATATACTGCTCCCTTTGTGTATTTGCCGTAACTCGCGGCGCCAACATCATCCCTGATAACATCCTTAATGGCATTGAGCTCAGTAAGGACAAAGTTGAAAACCTCTGTCCTTGACTTTGTAGAGGGTTTAGTCAGGTCGGTGAAATCAGTCACAATCGGAACATTGCCATATTCGTCAAGAAGCACCATGTACCTCAGAGCCCTTGCAGCCCTGACCTGGGCCAGATAGGGCTCCTTATCAGTTATTGCAGGACTGTTTTCAATCATATAGATGATTCGGTTACATTCTGTGATCCTTGAGTAACTGGTATTGTAATCAGCAATAATAGGATTGGTCTGTGGCCTCCAGGTTCCCTGTGTCATTTCCTTGAATGCACCGCCATCCCACCAGTCTCCACCCCTGCGGGTGGGAGTAACAAACATATCAGTGGTATTATTTACACCATTCCTGATAGCATTGAAGTCCCTCAGACGCGAGTAGATCGGGGCAATAAGTGAATTTATCTCAGCGTCGGTAGTTCCATAGGCATCCACCGGAACCTGAGAGAAGACGTCTTCATCCAGATCAGTGCATCCTGCAGCCAGAAATCCCAGGAACGGGATTAATGCCAAGTATAGAGTTAACTTTCTCATATTCTATCTGTTTTAAAGTTAAAAAGTTACATTTATGCCCAACAAATAAGTTGTTGTCTTCGGATAATATTCTCTTCCTTCAACACCTGGATCAAGTCCGTGCATGGGCACTTCGGGGTCAACTCCCTTGTATTTCGTAAGAGTGAGCAAATTATGCGATGTGGCATAAAATCTTATCCTGCTGACACCCAGCATATTCTTCGGCAGTAGTGAGTAAGCCAGAGTCAGGTTATCAAGCCTTGCAAAGGAGCCGTCTTCAATGTAGTAGCTGTTGTAGAAAGGACTTTGTTTCAGCCCCATCGTAAGAGCATCGCTCAGAACGTTTGCTCCGGGCAGCCACTGCAGGTTGGCATATGACATTTTCGAGAAGTTAAGAACGTCGTTGCCAAGAACGCCACGGATAAAGAAAGACAATTCCCACTCCTTATAAGTCAGGTTGTTACTGATCCCATAAGTCAGAATGGGCTGGGCTTTACCTATATATGTATAGTCGGAGATGGTGAAACCCGGCTTACCATCAATCATGTCGTTGATAATGTAGAGTCCGTTCTCATCAATACCCGTACATTCAGGGCCGTAGAACTGGCCAACCTGATAACCTTCCTTAATGATATGCGTGGTATTTGAAGAACCTCCTCTTACCCATGCACTACCGGTCTTGATCTCCGAAGTGGTGAACTCATCATTTGACAGAGAGACGATTTCATTTTTATTATGAGCGGCATTCACAGACATTGTCCATCTGAAATCAGTTTTTCTGATGATATCGCCGGTCAGAACGACTTCAATTCCCTTGTTTGACATAGAACCTACGTTGGCAGTCATTGAAGAATACATGTAGGGAGGAACCGGTACGGGATAATCGTAAAGAAGGTCCTCCGTAAGCTTGTCGTAATATTCAATTGTACCGTTTATCCTTGCATTCAGGAAGCTGAAGTCGACTCCAACGTTGAACATGGATGTCGTTTCCCACTTCAGATCAGGGTTGGCATTCTGGCTGACCGCATAGGCTGTATGCCATGCTCCGTTGTCAAAATAAAGACCCGATGACCCAAAGAGCTGCATTG
Source organism: Bacteroidales bacterium (assembly GCA_049294075.1). Classification (GTDB taxonomy): domain Bacteria; phylum Bacteroidota; class Bacteroidia; order Bacteroidales; family VadinHA17; genus LD21. Next base: position 28,244 of record JBAQCK010000191.1, read on the forward strand.
ACTGGTAAGGATTAAGACCGCTCTGGTTACCTGATACTCCGTAACCGACACGCAGCTTTAGTTCATCCAGAAAGACTTTTGCTCCCTGCATAAACGGTTCGTCAATAATTCGCCATGCAGCTGACACTGAAGGGAATGTACCCCATTTATTATTGGCTCCGAATTTAGATGATCCGTCACGGCGTATGGTTGCAGATAAAATATAACGATCTGCAAATGAGTAATTTACTCTTCCAAAAAATGAGATCAGCCTGCTCATGTCGGCGTACGAGCTTACGTCGCCCGGCTGAAGCTGTTCCCCGGCGCTAAGGTTATTTGCACCAAAAATGTTTGTTACAAAATAACGGTTCTGTGCAAAAGCCTGCTGGTAGTTATTGTCTTCCCAGGAATAGCCCCCAAGGACATCAAAACTGTGTGTCCCGAATTTCTTGTTGTAATTAATTGTGGTTTCAAGGAGATCCTTGTCAGTTGTTCTGAATTCCCTCGAAGCGCTTCCATTTGATGCTCTTCCATATCTTGTCCTTGAATCAGTATAATTGCTTGCATCATATGAGTCTCTCTCCTTATAGAAGTTGATCCCTGCCGTCAGACCTTCCAGTATCTTGATGTTAGCCTTACCGTTAATATATATCTGGCCCGTTTTGCGCGGGGCTGTGTTGTATTTCAGGTTCCTCACGGGGTTACCCTGGTCGTATTCATCCGAGTCCCACCATGTTCCGTCATTAAGTTTAACCGGGATGGTCGGTACAACGTTATATGCAAGAACAAAGTTACCGGTTGCGGTTGACTGATAGTCCCTCTGGTTCAAACCACCCGATATTGTCAGATCAAGCCTGTCCTTCAAAGCCTTCTGATTGACTGAAAACCTTGTATTGATCCTTTTTTGAAAGTTATCGGAAACAACACCTTCCTGATCGAGATAAGAAATCGAAACCCTGTAGCTGTTGTTGGTCCCTGCCCCTGAAATTGAAAGATCATGGTTCTGGCTTACACCCCTTCTCATAATCTCATCAAACCAGTTTGTGTTTGCTCCAAGATCAAAAACGCTGATATCAATATTGTTTTCACTTGCATAATTCCTGTATTGCTCGGCAGTAAGTACGTCAGGAATGTTACTTACTATATCAAGTGCTCCGTAGACATTATAATCAACCGTTGTTCTGTTCTGGGTTCCCTTTTTGGTGGTTATAAGAATAACCCCGCTTGCCGAACGAGAACCATAAATGGCTGCTGATGAGGCGTCTTTCAGAACGGTAATCGACTCGATATCCTGAGGGGCAACCGAGTTAAGACTCAGTCCGGGAACACCATCAATAACAACGAAAGGCTCGCTGCTCCCGGTAAGTGATGAAGTACCCCTGAGCCTCATCGACTGAGAAGAGGTAACGTCACCTGTGGCTGTGGTAATGGTCAGTCCGGCAACCTTACCCTGAATGAAGTCGGCCGCCGTCCTTGTAATACCTGCATTGAATTGCTTTTCCGTAACGTTGGCAACCGAACCCGAAACTGTTCTTTTCTGCTGGGTTCCGTAACCTACAACAACTATCTCGTCCAGTCCGATGGCGCTCTCTGCCAATGTAACATTCACTGAGGACCGTGTATCAACTGTCACTTCCTGTGTTGTGTAACCAACAAAGGAAAAGACCAGTACAGAGCTTGTTGAGGCAACGTTAATTGAAAACCTGCCGTCGGCATCCGAAATTACTCCGTTCAGCGTACCTTTTTCAAGAATGTTAACCCCAGGCAGTGCCTGTCCGGAAGCGTCTGTGACGCGACCGCTTACGGTCCTCTGCTGATCGTTGACAACCAGCGCTCCGGCAGGCTGAACTGATGTGCCGGTATAGGCCAGCAACTCCCCGATTTTCTCATTATTCAGGGATTCAGTTCTTACATCCTGCTGGGCTGAAACAGCAAGGATTTGAAAATATCCTGACAATAAGAATACAATTGTCAGTTTCATGACTTTTCTCATATTGCGGTGAGATAGTAATGAAACGAAATGAACTAATTTCTTTGTCATTAAGATTAAGTGTTAGGTTATTAAAAATGCTTCAAGGCTATTGGGCATAAAAGCCATAAGAATGTAATCGCAAGATATTTACATATCTGTCAAAGGTAGTTTTTGTCATAGGCAAATAAGGTAGGTTAGGTTCTTTCAAAAATCAAGAGACCAAGATAGTAAATAAAATTAAAAAAAAAAATCAC
>JBAQCK010000192.1:0-9149 GCA_049294075.1 Bacteroidales bacterium
GCTTTATTAGGTTACAAGTTACAACCAAAAACAGATTATTATGTTTTGATTTGGATGAAGTTCAATGTTCTATACTCTAAATAATCAACGACATAGCCCCCCTTTAGGGGGGTGGGGGGGCAACCCAACCGGCAGGAAAGTCGCTCACCGATAGCCACAGGGGGTTTGGGGGGCAACCCAACCGGCAGGAAAGTCGCCCAGCGATGGCCATCGGGTAGTTGGGGGGTACTAATCACCGAGGCAAGGGCAATTGGTAGTAATAATGACAGGGTAAGTGAATGGATCACTACTTAATCACTTCAATATCAAATATCTCGTGCCGGTCCATGCTGAGCCAGTATTTGATCGAGTTTTTGCGGACCAGTTCCCAGTAGGTGTTGCTGTCGAGCCCGTAAACGAAGTTGAACTCCTTTAGTTCGGATATGATCTTCTCTGCCTGCTCCGGTTTAAGGGTGAGCCTTACCGTACGGTTGAGGTAACTGAATTCGGCCGAAGGTAAGGCGGGCTGATCGTTCACAACCGTCAGCAGACCATGTCCCGGTGTGGCGCCCGTGCTCACCTGTATCCCGTCGTTGAAGCAGCTTATCGGCGGGGTGGAGCCTGCCAGTGATCTGACAGTGAATTCATCGACGCCGGTCGCAAAGTACTCCCTGGCCCTGATACCCATTTTGACGCCGATGACGGTGAATACACCGAGATGCCGGTGTAGCTCGTTTGAAAGCACGCATGAGCTGAACTCATCAATTCCGTACTTTTCGATGATGGCGGTAACCGAGCCGCTGAGGTCGTCGAAGTAAAAGCCGGGATCGGCAGGAAATTCCTTTATCACCTGGTTCCTGGGCACTGTTTCGCCGTTCAATATCCTGAGGGTGTTCTCCCTTAATCCGGCCGGGTCGGAAGGGGTGCAGTCGGAAACATTGCCGAGAGTCCTGCAAAGGAACAAGTCGGGGTAATGCAGAAAGAGGGCAGTCATCTCATCGGTGGCTTCAACTGCAAACCTGTGGCTGCCTGCCGAACCGGTAAACGTGCTTATGGCCCTGGCATACCGGGTATTGATGCCCTTCACAGATTCCAGTAGTTTATTGTCCCAGAATAACGCGTCGTCAAGGGTATACTTTCTTACTATCTTCACGGGTATCTCCTGCTTAAGCATTGATCTGGAAGATGTTACATCAATGTTGTAATTGAATCCGGCTTTGTCTTCAGCGCCGTCGGCACTCCAGATGAAATCCTTTACCTGTGTGCTGAATTCAGGGATGCTTCTGAGTGAATTATATGCGGTCGACATGCTTCCAAGGCAGATGAAGCTTATCCTGGTCTTTTCAGCCGTGATCATTTCCTTTATTACATCGGTGAAGTCCGGGGCGGAGGAGGCATCAATTCCTTTATCACTGCCCCAGACGGCAGCCATGGCAGCCTGAAATTCCGGTGATCTGAAGCTGCCCAGCCGGTTGATCCCTACAGGAATACCCTCGTGATGAAAAGAGTTGAGCAGGCTTTTTACCTTCACATAGGCATTATTGGCAGACAGCGCTCCCGGTGATACGGTAACCGACAGGAGCCTTACATCCGGTGAAGCCAGCAGCATGGCAAGGGTTCTCATGTCATCGATACCTCCGTCGGTATCTACTATCACGTAATGGGAAGGTTTCCATGGATGCGAACTGCCAACGAGCGAAAAGAAGATGAAAGTGCATATAATGAAAAGTCGTTTCATTTCATTCTGATGTTAATATGCAAAAATAATAATTTACAGGCATCAAACTGACCTGCGCCTAAGGAAGGCAAGGTTAAAAAAGTTAGGTGCTGTTCGGGGATATTGATAAATTATTTATCTTGGAAACCTCATTTAAGCAATATGAAGAAATTTCTGTTATGGTTCACCCCCGGCCTGCTGGTGGGTATTATAATTATACTTGGCGCCGGCAAGGCGCTTGACAGCACATCAACCAATGAATACTGCCAGTCGTGTCATATTCACCCGGCGGCCGACATGAGCTGGAAGAGTTCTGTTCATTATGAGACGAACAGCGGATACAGGGTTGCATGTGTCGAATGCCATCTGCCTCCCAGGGGGCAGGGCTATCTCTGGGCCAAAGGAACTACCGGGCTTCGCGACCTATGGAGTTTCTATACAAAGGATTCGGCATCCTTCGACTGGAATGAGAGGGGAAGGCTTGAGGTTGCGCGCCGACATGTCTATAACAGCAGTTGTCTCAAGTGCCACGAGAATCTCTTTCCTCCTGAGCTTACCAAGGAAGGGGAGGATGCACACCTTTATTATACACAGCAGGAAGAGAGCCCCGATCTTCACTGCATCAACTGCCATCTCAATGCAGGTCATTACATTGAAGGTTACACCCATGGAAGCAATACCACTTTCGGAAGTGTCTCATCGGCGCCGAAGGAGATATTCACTGAACCTGCTGTTGTAACCGGATTGACCAGTTTTACCGAGAAAATTCCGGGATCACCCATCACCTTCAACATGGTTGCGATCCCGGGAGGGACATTCAAATTGGGCAGCCCCGAAGATGAACCATACAGGAGGCCCGACGAAGGACCGGTAAGGGATGTGGAACTGAGCCCCTTCTTTATGGCTGAGGTTGAGGTTACCTGGGATGAGTATCTGGCGTTTTATGCCCAGACCTCAGCAGAAGGCCGTTCGACCGATACTGAAGGACTGAGGAGCGGCATGTCATCGGATGTAGATGCCATATCAGGTGCTACTCCGCCCTATGGCCAGCCTGATCAGGGCTGGGGTTTGGGGCAGAGGCCTGCAATATCGTTCACTCATCATGCTGCCGAAACCTACTGCAGATGGCTTTCTCAGGTAACAGGTAAAACTTACCGTTTGCCAACAGAGGCTGAGTGGGAATATGCCTGCCGTGCCGGTAGCCAGGGACCATATTTCTTCGAAGGCGATCCGAAGAAGTTTGAAAAGACAGGTCTGAAGGCTAAACTATCCAAAAACGATACCACAGTCATTAATACCTTTGTAATATATAAGGAGAACAGTCCTTCAAAGACTCAGACACCCGATTTAGTGAAAGCCAATCCTTTCGGGTTGAAGAACATGCTGGGGAACGTAGCCGAGTTCTGTTCAGACTGGTATCAGCCTGATGCCTACAGTCAGTATCCGGCCGGCGTTCTCAAAGATCCAAAAGGACCGGAAAGCGGAGAGGAACATGTGGTAAGGGGAGGCTCCTTCCTTAATTCGGCAGGGCTGCTCAGGAATGCTGCCCGTGACTATACCAGGACGGAGGCATGGCTCAGGACCGACCCCCAGATCCCCAAAAGTATATGGTGGTACTCCGACTGTTTCAATGTAGGATTCAGGGTCGTATGCGAGTTTGATGAAAGGACCGGGAATCTTACTGCTTCAGAATGAGGATTTAACGCCTTTTAACATTTCCGGGGAAATAAAATTGTCAAAACAAACTTGCATTTGAAAAACAAGTTATTTAAATTGCAATGTTTTCAACATTTTTTAAGAACACTGACCCGGCCGACCTAAAACCATAATTTTATCTGAGATCAGAAATAAAAAACAAAGGAGGAAAAAGCAGAGTAATGAGTGTATTATTTACACTTAATGCTCTTAATTGCTTGTTTATTAACAGCTTAATTCTATAATAAAGGAATAACGGCAATCGACAGAGCAAAATGAAATCTGAAATCAAACCGGATATTAACCGGATCCCATTTGTGGAACTATGAAAGAAGCAACCATTAGCCGTCAGAATGCATCTATATTAAAACAACGAGTAACCCTCTTTCGCTAAAGCTTCAGAGGGCAAAGCCAGTAACCCTCTTTCGCTAAAGTTTCAGAGGGCAAAGCCAGTAACCCTCTTTCGCTAAAGCTTCAGAGGGCAAATCCAGAAACCAATTGAGTAATCCTAATATCTATCTTTTTTTAACTAACTAACTAACAGAGTAACAGTATGAAAAAAACTCCCAACTGCTTTTGGTCCCAAAGGCCAGATGTAAGTTTTCGCAGGTTGCTACTACCTGTGAAAATTGTGGTATTTCTTTTGTTCTGCGGACTGGCGATGCCTGCTTATTCGCTGGCAGCAGATGATCCGCAGCAGGCAACCGTGTCAGGTACCGTAACCGATGCCGCAAACGGCGATGCAATGCCGGGTGTGAACATTCAGGTTAAGGGGACCAGCCAGGGTGCAATAACCGACATAGCAGGAAAATATTCCATTGCAAATGTCGACAGGTCAGCAACCCTTGTCTTTTCCTTCATTGGCTACGTCAGCCAGGAAGTGGCAATAGGAGGCAGGGCTGTGGTTGACATGGCTCTTGCCCAGGAGGTGACAGACCTTGACGAGGTTGTTGTTGTGGGTTACACCACCCAGAAGCGTGCAAACGTTGTTGGTTCCGTTACCTCTCTCTCAGGAGAAGGGTTGGCACAGATTCCTGCTGCCAACATTAACAATGCAATTTCCGGACGTCTTCCCGGCACCACAATCATGCAGGGCAGCGGTGAACCCGGTCAGCAGACTCCGAGAATCATGATCCGCGGACGCTCAACTCTCGGGGCATTAAATGATGGGTATACCAACCCACTCATAATTATCGACGGTGTTCAGGGTCGTTCAATGGATGAACTTGACCCATCTGATATTGAGAGCCTGTCTGTTCTGAAAGATGCTTCTGCTGCAATCTATGGTGCAACAGCTGCCAACGGTGTAATCCTTATTACCACCAAAAAGGGTCAGGAAGGCAGACCCAGGCTGAATTACCAGTTCTACCAGGGCTTCATGACACCGACCATCATTCCCGATGTAACAAATGCTGCTGAATATGCCACCATGCTTTCCGAATATCAGGTGGCTAACGGAAAAAACCGCAGGTACAGCGATGAGGATATCAGGCTTTTCGCATCGGGTGAAGATCCATGGGAACACCCCGATACCGACTGGTATGGCGACCTGATTGAGAAATGGACCGGAACATCCAAGCATAACCTTTCAATTGACGGCGGCAGCAGGGGAATGACTTACTACGTTTCTCTTGGTTATAAGACCGATGATGCCATTTACAAAGCTTCATCAACAAAATACAAGCAATACAACATCCGTACAAAGGTTGAGATGCCTATTACCGACTGGTTAAAAGCAGGCATTGATGTTGCCGGATTCATGGTAAACCGTGTTTATCCGTATAAATCAGCCGATGCAATTGTCGGGCAGGCAACCCGTCTTGTTCCCACAAACTGGTCATTCTGGCCCACGGGCGAACCCGGCCCCGATATCGAGTATGGGGATAATCCGGTTGAAACATCAACTTTCTCTGCCGGCAAGAACGATCAGAAAACGTACAGGCTGCTGAATACGCTGAGTTCGACAATTACTGTTCCCTTTGTGAAAGGGCTCTCTTTCACCGGTTCATTCAGCTTTGACCTGACCAACTATTACAACAAGGCATTCTATCAGCCATGGGTGTTGTATTATCCGCAGTGGGACAATGCCGTCCGCAACTCCCAGGGATTTATTACAAGCATGCCTTTGACGCCAACACTCAGGGGCCTTTCATCACCTCAGAACAATGAAAGGTATGAAAGGACCATAAACCAGACTGCTAACCTCAATGCAATGTATCAGAGACAGTTTGGCGGCCACAACCTTACGCTGTATGCCGGTTATGAGCAGTACACAAATGATTTCAACAGATTGGACGGCTTCAGGCAGTATTATATTTCATCGCTTATCCAGACAATGGATGCGGGCGCCGATCAGGACAAAAACACTTCCGGCTACAGCGCTATTTATGCACGGAAATCCCTGATTGGAAGGGCAACATACGACTATAAGGGCAAATACCTTGCTGAGATAGTCTTCCGTCGTGACGGTTCCCTTAAGTTCCCGGAGGACGGCCGCTGGGGCAACTTCCCCGGATTCCTGGTTGCGTGGAGGGCATCTGAGGAAGACTTCTGGAAGAACAACCTTGGATTTATCAACTACTTCAAACTGAGAGGATCGTGGGGCAAGATGGGTATGGACCCGGGAAGCCCCTTCCAGTACATGAACAAATTCTACGTCTCCAGCGGGATGCTCTTTGGCACCGGAACTTCAATTGAAACCGCGGTTGGTCCTCCGTCTGTTGCAAACCCGAATATTACCTGGGAAACGCAGACTACACGCAACATAGGTTTCGACTCAAAATGGTTCAATGACCTGATCTCTCTTAATGTGGATGTGTTCTTCAATAAAAGGGAAGAAATTCTGACTCCCAGGGATGCATCGGTTCCAGTCTTCACAGGTCTTTCACTTCCAAGCGAAAACATAGGTCAGGTGGACAACAAAGGCTTTGAAATTGAGGCCGGTTTCCACAAGAACCTGAACGCCGACCTGAGACTCGACATTACCGGTAACTATGGTTTTGCAAGGAACAAGATCGTCTTCTACGATGAGCCTGCAAGGACTGTTCCATGGCAGGTGCGTACAGGACATCCTTACGGAGCCCAGCTGATGTACAATGCAATAGGTATCTTTGCCGACGAGGCAGCTCTCGAGTATCCTCACTGGACAAACGCAAAACCGGGTGACGTGATTTTCGAGGATGTTAAGCCGGACGGAGTAATAAACAGCGATGACAGGATACTTTTCGATAACACTGATTCTCCAGAATCGTTTTACGGAGTTACTGTTGAGGCAACATGGAAGGATTTCTCACTTCAGGCTCAGATCCAGGGTCAGGGCAAATTCCTGAGAAGGAACTACTATGACAACAGAAGGGGAGAAGCCGGTAACTATTTCCAGTGGAACTACGACAACAGGTGGACGCCTACAAATACCAATACAAATATTGCAAGGGCTTACAACAGGGATGACTATTACTGGAGCATGGATGTAAACCTCAGCGATTACTGGTACGACAATACCGCGTACTGCCGTCTGAAGAACGTGGTTCTCAACTATACCCTGCCTCAGAATCTTTACAGGGGCCTTGGTATCTCAAGGGCAAGCGTTTATCTGTCGGGTAACAACGTAGCACTCCTCTGGTCCGGAACCAAGAAATTTGACCCGGAAGGCACAAGTGGCGGTGGCGCTTATCCTCTCCTGAAGACTTATGCAATAGGAGCGAATATTACGTTTTAACTGATTGAGAAATATTTATACTGTAAAATATGAAAAAAGTATTTAATTATATCATTGCAATAGCGATACTGATGCTACCGGTCACGTCGTGCGATGACGTGCTCGACAAGCAATCGGTAGACTCTTTTAACGAACAGGTTGTTTTCTCAGACATAAACGTGGTAAAATCCTATCTGGGTAAATGCTACGACAGGATGGGAGGCAATACCAACACCGGGATTCTGGGCATGCGCGAAGATCTCTTGTCATCTGCAACCGATCAGACACTATGTATCCACAGACCCTCCAATTATGTCAACCTGAAGGGAACACAGAGCCCCGACCAGCTTGGGATCTTCGTCAATGACGGTCTTGGTGGTTATCTCAGGTGGTCAAACCTGTATGCAAACATTCAGAATGTCAATAACATTCTGGCCAACATTGATGAGGTTCCGCTTACTGCAGGTTCAGGTCAGGATGAGCTGGCAAAGCGTCTGAAGGGCGAAGCATATTTCATCAGGGCATATGAGTACGCGTCTCTCCTGATGCTTCATGGTGGTGTCATTCTTTCATCAGAACCATGGACACTCGGGCAGGATTACTCGACGGTTAACCGATCGACTATTGCCCAGACACTTGAGTTTGTCCTTGCCGATATTCAATCGGCAATAGACATCCTGAAGGACTATCCTACAATTGAACAGGGCAGGGCTAGCATGGGAGCCGCTGCAGCTCTTAAATCAAGAGTGTTGCTTTTCTGCGCAAGCGATCTTACCAATGGTGGGTTTGAGGCTTCAAACACGCTTGTTTCATTCCCCGCCGGAAGTCAGCAAACTCTTTTGCAGCAGGCAAGAGATGCTGCCAAGGATATCATGGATGGTGATTATGGGACATATGCACTGAGCGGATCCACTGACGATCCGGTATTACCGCTCTCACCGGCACAGATACAGGCTTATTCGGACAATTACTTTAACATCTTTGCACAGAAAGGAAAGTGGAACAGTGAACTTATCTGGGGGATACAGTATCCGCTCACTGGTGGGAATGCCATCGTTACAAACAGATGGAACGGTCCCTGCGGTTATCATAACTGGGGTAACAACAACCCGACTGAACCTGCTGTAAGAAGCTTTGAAATGGCTGACGGGACTCCGTTTGTATGGGATAATGGCGATGGCGAATATCTTCGTACGGCAACTGCTGCCGAACTGGCCGCTGATCCATTATTGAGTCCGTATAACGGACGCGAACCCCGCTTCTATGCAATTGTTTTCTATCACGGCGCTCCATGGCAGGCGCGTCCTTCGGATGCCGCAGCATTTGATCCCTATAATAAAGTCCAGAGCGGTTCTTTCTACAACCCTGACGGATCTTTGAAAATTGCAGGGGTTGATACGCGCCAGGGACTTATCGAGGCATGGAACGGGACAAAAACCGGCTATTATCTGAAAAAACTGATGGATCCGACAACACAGGGCCAGTACTTCAACAATACTAATACCTGGGTTGAATTCCGTTATGCCGAGGTCCTGCTTAACTATGCCGAGGCCTGTATTGAACTTGGCGGAGCTGATCTTCAGCCGGGGCTTGATGCTCTCAACATGGTAAGGAACCGTGCCGGACTGCCCGACAGAGTAACCACCGATCAGGCACAGGCAAGAGAGTGGATCCGTCATGAAAGAGCTATCGAGTTCTTCGCCGAAGGACACCGCTATTATGACCTGCGCCGCTGGATGGAGTTCGAAAACGTCGTTGAGGATGTGTATGAAATGAAGGTTAAGGAATTCACCAACGGAGACTTTGAATGGTTCTATGCTGCTGATGTTGCAGGCGACAATTTTGCCAGGGCTGATGCAAGGGAATGGGGAGGCGATCATTTCTACTGGCTGCCGATCGTCCGCGATGAGATGAACAAAGCCCCTCAGCTCACTCAGAATCCAGGTTATCCGGATTAATTGCGTAAGTATATTAGGATTTAAACCCGAAAGGGGAATAGAAGAGCCGGCTGAAAAGCCGGCTTTTTCTTTTGCACAGGGCACAGGGCACAGGGCTCAGGGC
>JBAQCK010000193.1:0-26499 GCA_049294075.1 Bacteroidales bacterium
AACCAATCCCAACTATGATAGAATAATAAATGCCATGATAGAACATTACCAGACGAAATTGGAAGTAATGTCGTACATAGTTGATCAGCTGAAAGCCAAAAGGAATGAAAATCAAAACGACACAGACCATGAAAAGGCAAGTATTTAAAACAGGATCAATACTGCTCGTCTGCCTTATCCTTACCTCTCCGGGGCTTGTTGCCCAGGAGCTTACAAAGGAGTTTAACAAGGAATGGACAGCAGGTTCCGGTACTACACTCGACATTAACAACAAGTATGGAAAAGTCATAGTGGAAACGTCGGACCAGGACAGGATCACGATTGACGTAAAGGTCACGGTTGAATTTCCGAACCGCGAAAGGGCTCAAAAGTATCTGGACTATATCGATGTGACGTTCAATGAGGAAGGGGACATTCTCAAGGCCCGTACCGTAATTGACGAGAAATTCAACTTTTCGGGTTGGGGAGGCGGAACCAGGCGTTTCAGCATAGATTACACGGTTACCATGCCTTCACGTATCAACTTCAACCTTGTTAACAGATATGGAAATTCTGAGATTGAAAAAGTAGACGGACTGGTAAAGATTGACATCAAATACGGGAACCTTCTGGTTGAAAGACTCACTCGCGGGAATGAAAAACCTGTCAGCACAATAAGCATAGCCTACGGAAAAGCTGAAATCGGATCGGCCGGTTGGATCGATCTTGTTGCACGCTACGTGGGAGAACTAACCATAGATGAGTGCCAGGCCCTGCTTCTCGACAGCAAGTATTCCAAGATCAGCATTGACAAAACAAGTTCGGTTGTCGCGGAATGCAGATACGATAAACTTACCATCAACAATATCAACAATCTTGTGCTCGATGCAGGTTACACCGACATCAACATTGGCAAACTGTCGAAGAAACTCAAATTCGACGGGGGTTACGGATCAATTACCGTTGAAAGCATACCCGCGGGATTTGAATCGATTGAGACCAATTCGCGCTATATCGGTGTCAGACTCGGGATTGAAAGCGGTGCAAATTATGAACTTGACGCCAGAACATCCTATGGCGAACTGAAGTTTGACGAGAATAATTTCAGTCATCAGCGCAGGATAGTAGAGAATAACTCAAGTGAAATATCGGGAATTGCAGGCAGCGACAGTTCACCTCTCGCAAAAGTATACGTCCGGTCAAGCTATGGTTCGGTAAAACTGTATTGAAAAGAGTGGAAATTATGGACAGAAAAAAGGGACCTCCGGACAGGTCCCTTTTTTTTGTTTGCGCCTGAGCATGGATGAGGCTTGTGAATAAGCAGTACACGTTTTGGTGCAGGCACACCGGGACCGCGAGAACTTCTTGATTTTTTTATGTTATAACAATGTTATAACGTCTAGAAATCCATCTCCACAACGGTAATTCCCGATCCTCCCATTTCAACATGTTCATCGCGGAAGGATTTCACGACATTCATGGTCGACAGGTATTCCCTCACAAGCTGACGCAGTATGCCGTTGCCTTTCCCGTGAAGAATTCTGAGGTTCCGGTGCTGGATCATCGTGGCGGTGTCGAGGAAATCCCTTACCCGGTTCAGTGCTTCCTCTCCTCTTACGCCACGGATATCTATTTCGGGTTTGAAGTCGAGCTTCCTGTACTGTATGACCGGATCAGTTCCGGTAATTGATCGCCCGGTCCTGATGCTCTTTCTGAATTCAGCCTTGCTTATTCTTTCAAGCTTATCGAGTGGAAGCAGTATTTTCATGCTTCCGGTCTCGATCCGGGCCATCCCCTCCTCTATCCTGATGATCTCACCGCAAGCCATTGTATCGGTCATTCTTACCGCATCGCCCTCCCTGAGGGGTACAACCTTGCCGGCTTGTTCCTTCCTTGCCGGCTCTTCTTTACCGGTTCTGAACTTTTTCGCTTTCCCGGCGAGCTGCACCATCTTTTCTTCGGAAGGGATGAGCGGAGGCTGTGTTTCCTTGCCGAGTTGTTCCCTGAACTCCTCAAGCTTTTGCCTTGCCTCCCTGGTCTTTTCCTTTTCGGCCTGAGACTCGCGGATCTGACGGATTGTATTTTCTATCATCCTGTTGGTTTCGCCCAGTAATGATCCGGCCTCAGTTCTGGCCTTTGAAATTATCTCCTTCCTCAGGTTTTTTGCGCCAGCCATTTCCTCTTCATACCGGGCGATCAGTTCAGTGAGCCGCTTTTCGTGCTGGTGTATGTCCTGCCTCTTGTTTTCCCAGTATCTCTTGTCGCGGGCAATATCCTTCAGGTTCCTGTCAAAATCAACATTCTTCACCCCCGCCTTTTCCGAAGCTTTTTTAAGTATCTCCTCCGGGAGTCCTATCTTCCTGGCAATCTCGAAAGCGAATGAACTGCCGGGCTTGCCGATGCTCAGCTGGAAAAGAGGCTGCATCAGGTGGTGATCGAACAGCATGGCGGCGTTGACGATTCCTTCGGTAAGGCTGGCATAGTGCTTCAGATTTGTATAGTGAGTTGTAATAACCCCGTAGGCACCCGAGTCGTTGAATTCACCAAGAATGGCCTCGGCTATTGAACCTCCGATGACAGGTTCGGTGCCGGTTCCGAATTCGTCGATAAGTATAAGTGATTTTCCCGAAGCATTTTTCAAAAAATACTTCATGCTGATCAGGTGAGAGCTGTAAGTGCTGAGGTCGTTTTCGATACTCTGTTCATCTCCTATATCGATGAATATGTCATTGAAGATTCCCGATTCGGATCCCTCATCAACAGGTATGGTCAGACCGCACTGAAACATGTATTGAAGCAATCCGACGGTCTTAAGGCAGACTGACTTTCCTCCGGCGTTAGGGCCTGAAATGAGGATAATCCTGTTTTTGTTGTCGAGAATAATATTCAGGGGCACTGCTTTCCTTCCCCGGAGCTTGCTGAAGGCAATATTCAGAAGCGGATGAACGGCATTACGCCACGAGATAACAGGATCGTGTGAAATTACCGGCATTATTGAACCAAGACGGTTGCCCAGAAGGGCCTTTGCCCTGATGAGGTCAATTTCGCCTAGGAAATCATTTGTCTGGATAAGATCGTCGATATAAGGCCGGATATCGTCAGCGAAAGAGGTGAGAATCCTGACTATCTCCCTCCTCTCCTCGTAACCAAGTTCAATGATCTCATTATTTATTTCGACGATTTCGGCAGGTTCAATGAACACTGTCTTTCCCGATGCTGACTGATCGTGGATCAATCCCCTGATCTTCCTCTTGTCATAAGTGTTGACAGGGATCACTCCCCTGCCGTTGCGGACAGATGCAGCGGTATCAGCATCAACAATACCCTCGGTCTGAGCCTGCTTCAGTATTGAAGAGAGCCGGCGGGAAGCCAGGAGGCCTTTCTGAATGATATCGTTTCTTATCTCCCTCAGCCTTGGTGAAGCATTGTCGCGTATTCTTCCTTCCTTATCTATAATTTTGTCAGCCGCATCAAGTACATACGGGTAGAATTTTGCCTTGCTGCAGATGGATTTAAGTGAAGGATAGTCCCTGTCATCCTTCTTTTTGAAATAGGCTATTACCTCTTTTACTGTCCCTACCGATCTTTTCAGATTGAAGACTTCAAAGACCTCGGGGAATGAGCCCTGTATTCTTATTTTGTTGAGTGAGACAGAAATGTCATAGTAATGTTCTGAGGGGAAATAGTCCTCAAACCTGAGAATCTTCTGGAATTCCCAGGTGGACGATAAGCTGAAGCCAATGCTATCGTGATCTGTTTCAAACCTTATCAGTTCAGCTTTCTCCCTGCCCATTTCACTGAGGCAGTATTCGGAAACAAGTTGTCTGATCTTGTCAAATCCTATCTTATTTTCAAAGTTTTCGGGGTAAATCATCTTAAGTTTTAAAGTCAGATACCGGAGGTCAAAATTAAGAAAAAATGAGCATCAGGGATATTACATATAGAATTCAACATATCTCATTTGTCGATTTGTTAAGCCCATTGGACTTCACACCCGATCCCCTGGAGTCGCTTTAACACCCCACTACCCTTTATACACATCTTTTTGCAAGTTGGAATCAATGTACGGTTCCACCTTTTGTTTAATACACTACTCTTCTAAAGTGCTAACCTTGAGACACATCTTTCTTTTAAGTTGGATCACTTCTTTCCATTTTACGTTCTACCCCCCACCCCCCCTAAAGGGGGGCTTCTGTCTGCTGAATTACAATCACTTATGCAGAGTAACGAATGATATCAAGAGACCTGCGTTAGCTTTCGGTAAGAAAACGGAAAGCTATTAAAGAATGGATTATCCCCGAAAAAATATATCGCTCATTATTAGTTCTTTAACCCCCCTTTAGGGGTCCCGAAAGCTTTCGGGATGGAGGGTAAAACAAGCAAGGGGGGCTGGAATAAAAACCAAGCAAAGGGGTTTTGGGGTAAACAGATTGCAGAAAACAGACCTTATTATCAGCGGATAGCATCAGACCGGCAAAGACCCGGAAGGTCAATCTAACGTTAACTATTGTTAAAATATCCCTCATGCAGGGACTCTGTTTTTCTTTTTTCTACATTTGAGTTCACTTATAACCATAACGACAACCAAATGCAAATCAAAAGACTTATCATCGGGGCATGGTTTCTCATGTTTCTGCCTGTATCAATATTCTCCCAGACCGAAAAAGTCGATCTGACAATGATTTACAAGATCAAGCAGGAAGGCACCAGAAATTCGGCAATTGAAGACCTGGCTTATGGTCTTACCGATCTTAGCGGACCGAGACTGACCGGATCGAGCGGTGGAGCCAGGGGAAACGAATGGGCCTTAATGAAGATGGAAGAATTAGGTTTTCAGAATGTAAGGATAGAGGAAGCAGGGAATTTCAGCCGGGGAGGATGGGACAATCTTAAGACCTATGCTGCCATGACCTCTCCCTACTATGCAAATTTTGCCTGTAACCCGGTTGCATGGACAGGGAGCACCCCGGGATTGGTGAAGTCGGAGGTTATTCTGCTGGACGCGAGGACCGAAACGGATCTTGAGAAATACAAGGGCAAAATCAGAGGGAAGATAGTGCTGATGCCTTCAACCTCGGAATACCAGGTAAGCTATGAACCGCTTGCAAGCAGGTATACTGAAGAGGAACTGGAACAGCTTGCCATGGCGGATTCACGCCAGGGTCGCAGGATGATCACGGTTGATTATGCCCAGTACATGGCACAGAGGGCCCTCAGGACAAAAATGATGGAGTTCATAAAGGCTGAGGGAGCAGCGGTGGTACTTAATAATTCGGGAACCTTTAATGTGCCACGTTCAAATGGCGCCAGTTATAAGGCAGGCGATCCGGAACCGGTGGCTGAACTGAATCTGCCGGTCGAAGCTCACGGAAGGATGGAAAGGCTGCTCAGGAAATCCGCATCCGTTGAAATGGAAGTGGAGATTCAGAACAGGTTCTTTGACAGTCCGAAGGTTTACAACGTAATCGGAGAAATTCCGGGAACCGACAAGCTGTTAAAAAATGAGGTGGTGCTCATTGGAGCCCATATAGACTCGTGGCATGGAGGAACCGGTGCAGCCGACAATGCCTCGGGATGCATCGTGATGATGGAAGCGCTGAGGATACTGAAAAGCCTCGGAGTTACGCCAAGAAGGACAATCAGGGTGGCGCTCTGGGGCGGCGAGGAACAAGGGCTGAACGGATCGCGCGGATATGCCGACAAGTACCTTGCCGACATGCAGACCAGGGCTCATAAGCCTGATTATGATAAGTTTGCAGCATATTTCAATATGGACAACGGAAGCGGAAAATACCGGGGCATTTACCTCCAGGGCAATGATATGGCCAGACCAATCTTTGAAGAGTGGTTCAAACCGTTTGAGGACATGGGAGCCGCCACGGTAACTATCAGAAATACGGGAGGAACTGATCATCAGACATTTGATGGATTAGGCCTTCCGGCATTTCAGTTTATTCAGGACGAGATCGAATATGACCGCGGATACCACACGGTGATGGACACGTGGGAAAGACTATCGCTGGATGATCTTCGTCATAATGCAATAATCACGGCATCATTTGCATATAATGCCGCAATGAGGGATGCACGGCTTCCATTGAAACCGGCATCGGAAAGAAGCGCTGTCCCGGCAAACAGGATGATTCCGGCCCCTGCAATGAATTAACACAATTGAGCTATGAAGTTCTTTATCCCTCCCCTGATTTTTCTGCTTGGCTTTACCGCCTCCTGCGGAAATAAGCACAACGAACTGCTTGTTGAAGCCGAGTCGTTCAGGGAAAAGGGAGGCTGGTTTGTCGATCCTCAGTTTACGGAGCAGATGGGATCTCCCTATCTTCTTGCTCACGGACTGGGAAATCCGGTGGAGGATGCGTCCACCACCGTTACCATACCGGCAACAGGGAAATACCATATCTGGGTGAGAACAAAGAACTGGGCTGCAGGGGAATGGGAGGCTCCCGGGCGATTTAAGCTTGCAGTCAATGGCAATGTTCTTGAAAGCATCCTTGGAACAGGCGGAGAAACATGGAACTGGCAGTATGCTGGAAAAGTCCTGATCAGTGATCCGGCTGTAAAGATTGAACTGAAGGACCTTACAGGCTTTGAGGGCAGGTGTGATGCAATTTACCTGAGCACAAAAAAAACGGAACCGCCGGCCGGTAAGGATGAACTGTCATCATGGAGGAAAAAGCTTCACGGTGAAGCTGAAATACCGGAAAAATCAGCTGAGTTTGATCTTGTCATAGCAGGCGGAGGAATTGCAGGATGTGCTGCGGCAATTGCAGCCGCGGAACAGGGGCTGCTTGTTGCAATCATTCACGACAGGCCGGTTCTGGGTGGTAACGCGAGCAGCGAGATAAGAGTGCATACCGAGGGAATAACCTGGAAATCGGACAGGATAATCAACATGCTGAACACTGTATGGTGGCCCAACGGATCGCCTGATGCTGCAAAAGACGACCTGAAGAGACACTCAAACATGGCCCGTTACGACAACATTAAGATATTTCTGAACTGGCGCGCGTACACAGCGAATACAAGCAACGGGATCATCACCTCAATCGATGCAAGGCAAACCACCACGGGAGAACGGATGCGATTTTCGGCCCCGCTTTTCGCCGATTGCACGGGCGACGGCTGGATTGGTTACTGGGCAGGCGCCGAATACATGTACGGACGGGAGGATTCTGCCTCATACAATGAGAATTGGGAAGAACACGGAGAGTTATGGAGTCCCGCCGAGGCTGATAACAAGGTTATGGGATCATCGGTGCTCTGGAGGACCTATGATGCGGGAATTCCTGTGTCATTCCCGGATGTTCCCTGGGCAACGGATGTTGCAGGCGATTACTCAGCCACAACAGGTACCTGGAAATGGGAGTTCTCGCGTAATGATCTTCATCAGATAGAAGATGCCGAATATATTCGCGACCACATGCTCAAGGCTATCTACGGATCGTTCAGCAATGCAAAAAAGGAAGCTGAAAACGCAAATCTGGGACTGGAATGGGTTGGATACCTGGTCGGCAAAAGAGAATCGAGACGGCTTAAGGGAGATTACATCTATACATTCAACGATGAAAAGAACATGACCGAATTCCCTGATGCCGTGGCCATGGAAACACGAACCGTCGACGTCCACTATCAGCAGATCGAAACCGACAGCACGAAACCGGATTTTCTTTCGGAAGCCCTTTATTACCAGGTGGATCACTATTATATACCCTACAGGTCGCTTTATTCAGGGAATATAAGCAACCTGTTCATGGCAGGCAGATGCTTCAGTTGTTCGCATGTGGGACTTGGAGGGCCAAGGGTGATGCATACAACGGGCCAGATGGGAGTTGCGGTGGGATACGCGGCATCATTATGCAAAAAGCACAACACCAATCCCCGGGGGATTTATGAGAATCATATCGATGAACTCAGGGAGCTGATAGGAATTGAGTGAATGAAGGTTTAAATCCAGCTTATAAATCTGTTTGTCCTCCTGACTTTTTACTTTTACCACGGGTTTCCCGGAGAACACGGGTGATGCACGGATGGTCTCAAATAATAAAATCCGTGATCTTATCCGTGATATCCGTGAAATCCGTGGTGAATCAATTCATGGATATCAATATTCTTAATATGAATGCTAAGAAATTTGCAATTTATCTCTCCGGATTCTGACTTGAATACCCTTATGAATCCTTTATTTAAAAAATGGTATCAATGCCGCACTAATTGTCATAAGTCAGGATTTATTATCGACACCTTTCATCGAAAGCTGGATCCGTTTTCTTTCAATATCGACCTCGAGCACCTTTACCATCACATGCTGATGAAGCTTGACGATCTTTGAAGGATCGGAGACGTACGTGCTGCTCATGTTTGATATATGAACCAGTCCGTCCTGCTTGATCCCGATATCAACGAATGCACCGAATTTTGTAACATTTGTTACAATTCCGGGGACAATCATTCCCGGAGTAAGATCCTCCATTGAATGAATATCGGCAAAGCTGAACTCTTTTATTTTTGATCGCGGATCCCGTCCGGGTTTTGATAACTCCTGCAGAATATCCTTTAAGGTGGGCAATCCGACTGAAGGTGTAATATAATTTTCCAGTTTGATTTCCTTACGTTTGCTTTCGTTTGTCATAAGTTCCCTGACTTCACAGCGGAGATCCTTCGCCATCTTCTCAACAACATGGTAGCTCTCGGGATGAACCGCACTTGAATCGAGAGGATTTTCGGCATTTCTTATCCTCAGAAATCCGGCGCTCTGTTCAAATGCCTTTGCTCCCATCCTTTTGATCTTCATTAACTCTGACCTGGATCTGAACGGGCCGTTCTCAGCACGGTAATCGACAATATTCTGAGCCAGTTGGGGGCCTAATCCCGAAACATATGTAAGAAGATGCCTGCTTGCCGTATTCACCTCCACTCCCACTCCGTTGACACAACTCATTACAACTTCATCGAGCGAGTTCTGAAGCTTCTGCTGGTCCACATCATGCTGGTACTGACCCACCCCAATCGATTTGGGATCGATCTTCACAAGCTCGGCAAGCGGATCCATCAGTCTTCTCCCTATTGAAACAGATCCCCTGACAGTGACATCATAGTCGGGAAATTCATCGCGTGCAACCTTTGACGCGGAGTAGATTGATGCCCCGGCTTCACTGACAACAAACACCTGTATATCTTTATCGAATTTGACCCATTTGATAAAATCCTCCGTTTCGCGGCTTGCAGTACCGTTACCGATTGCTATTGCTTCGATTTTATATGCATTGACAAGGGAAAGGATTTTCTTAATCGAAAGAGCTGTTTCATTCTGAGGAGGATGGGGGTAAATAGTCTCATTATGAAGAAGGTTTCCCTGCCGGTCGAGACAAACCATCTTGCATCCTGTCCTGAATCCCGGATCAATAGCCAGAACATTTTTTTCGCCGAGCGGGGGCGCCAGAAGGAGCTGTTTAAGATTATCGGCAAACACCAGAATAGCCTCCTCATCAGCCTTTTCCTTTGAAATATTTCTGAATTCCGTTTCCATCGATGAGGACAGCAGCCTCTTCCAGCTATCCCTTGCCGCTTCGCCGACCAGGTGAGATGAATCGTTCGCACCCTTAATGAAAATTGAATTCAGAATATCAAGAGCATTTTTTTCATCTGGTTCGATTGTGAGGCGGAGGAATCCCTCATCCTCTCCCCTTCTCATAGCCAGGAGCCTGTGTGAAGGGCATTTTCGCAATGGTTCCGACCAGTCGTAATAATCGCTGAATTTTATTCCTTCCTGTTCCTTCCCCTTTATGACTTTTGAAGATATAACTGCTTCCCTTTCAAAGAGTCGTCTGAGCTGTCTTCTTGCTTTCTCATCTTCACTGATCCATTCAGCAATTATATCGCGGGCTCCGGCAAGCGCGTCATCAACACTCTTCACATCGTCATTCAGGAATTCTTCGGCTTTATTGCGGGGATCCCGTTCTTTTTGCTCCATGATAACCAGGGCCAGGGGCTCCAGTCCCTTTTCCCTCGCGATTGTCGCTCTTGTACGGCGTTTAGGCCTGTATGGCAGGTAGATATCCTCCAGCTCCGTCATTGTTACGGCTGCATCGATCCTTGCGCGAAGTTCGGGAGTCATCTTTTCCTGTTCCTCAATCGACTTGATTATGCTTTCACGTCTGGCATCAAGATCCTTGAGGCGTCCGTATTCTTCCTTTATGTGCAGCAGCTGAACCTCGTCGAGGCTGCCTGTCATCTCTTTCCTGTAACGGCTTATGAAGGGTATGGTAGCCCCGTCGTCCATAAGGCGGATCGTATTCTCAACCTGCCATTCGTGCAGACCAAGCTTTGAGGCAATCAACTTAATATTCTTGTCAGGATTCATTTTCAAATTTTCAGATTTGTCACTCAACATACAGCACAAGCCCCTTCAGGTACTCACTCTCCGGATGGTAGATATTAACCGGATGATCAGGGGGCTGGCTCATCTGATGGAGTATCCTTACAGACCGTCCTGTGTTTGCCGCAGCAACGAAAACCGATTTTCTGAAGTTTTCCCTGTTTACAACCTGTGAACAGGAGAAAGTGAAAATTACACCTCCGGGCCTTATCATTTCAATGGCTTTCATATTAAGCCTTTTATAACCCTGCAGGGCATTGGCCAGCACATTGTTATGCTTTGCGAATGCAGGCGGATCAAGAATGATGAGATCATATTTACCCCTGATATCATTCAGGAAATCAAATGCATCAGCCTTAATCGATGTGTGCCTGGAATCATCGCCGAAATTGAGTTTTACATTTTCGTCAGACAGCTCAACTGCCTGAGCCGAGCTGTCGACACTGTCGACAAGCCGGGCATTCTTCATTGCATAAACTGAAAATCCGCCTGTGTAGCCGAACATATTAAGAACGCTTCTGTCCTTTGTATATTCGCCAAGAAGCCTCCGGTTCTCGCGCTGATCGATAAAGAATCCCGTTTTCTGCCCGCTTTTCCAGTCGATTTTGAACCTGAAGCCGTATTCGGTAACAATCACAGGCTCCGAATCGCCATAAAGGAACTCATTATCGGGGTTTATCCCCGACATGAACGGAATAGTTGACCCGCTCTTGTCGTAAACTGCCTTCACCTGCGGACCGAGTATTTCACGGATAATGCCTGCCAGCTCTTTTCTTATCCTGTACATGCCCACAGAGTGCATCTGCATGACCACCACACCGTTATAATAATCGGCGATTAATCCTGGCAGGCTGTCTCCCTCGGCATGGATCAGCCTGAATACATTGAGTGAAGAATTACCTGTCAATCCTGCTGCCTTCCGAAATTCATAAGCCCGCGACACAGCCTGACGAAAGAAATCAATATCAGGCTCGACATCGTTGAATGACAATATCCTGACTGCTATTGAACCGGGCTGATAATGACCGACGGCAAGAAAATTATCCTTATTGTCGAAGACCCTTACAATGTCACCTTCGGAAGGCTCACCGTAAATCTTTTTAATGGCTCCTGAAAAGATCCATGGGTGAAGCCGTTTCACTGACTGTTCCTTTCCCGATTTCAGAACTATTTTAGTTTCCATTCACAAGCTTTTTGTATATCTGGTGACATACCCAGGCATCAGTTGCGGCATACACAAGCTGCGCTTCGGAAAGTTGATCGGCCTCCCAGTCAGTAACCTGCTGGCGTTTTGATATTCTGAAGCCCAGCACTATAGCCGCCAGTTTTTTCAGACCTGAAACCTGGATGCCGTAATCCCTTACAAACTTCTGGAGGTCGACAAAACCCAGCGGGTCGAATCCGCGAATCCTTTTCAGAAAACGGATGTCATCATGGACAGCCACACCTGCCTTGATTACGCTTTCATCAGCAAGAAGCGCCGCAAGCTGATGAGGAATACCGACTTTGTTTATCCTGATAAGGCAGGCGAGTTCATCATTTGCAAGCTGAATCAGTGAAACCTTGTTTTTCTTACCTTTTTTGAATGAAGGTTTTGTTTCGGTGTCAAAGCCCAGTACCTTTGATCCATTCAGCCTCGGGAAAGTTTCATTGAAGGCTGCCATGTCCTCTATGAGGACAATTTCTCCCCTGAACCATGATAGTTCGCACTTTCCAAGCTCCTCTTCCGAAATTGTCTCTGCGTATCCGTTATTTTCCATCTCCTCTGAAATCCTTTTGTCGTCTTGTAATAAACCAGTCGGATGTTTTTCTTTCCGCGTCGTCTGTATCGCGGGGTTCAGCCTTACCGATCTCTTCTCCCGAATAAATGAATTTATGTATTGCCTTCAATGAGTTCACCAGTTTTTGTCCCCAGTAATCCTCGAAATTAAGTTTGCATTCCCACGCAGCGTCATTCATGACTTCCTGAGTTCCCGTCTGGTAGAGCAGCAAAAAATTCTTAAGATCCTGGTAGATATCAGCCATGTTCTCTGAAATGCTGGAAACCACCGGTCCTTCGGCTTCATTGAACTTCTCATCAGCAAGATCGATATAATCATCGGCCGTTCCGAATTTATTTCTCAGCTCATCATGAATCCTGAACCAGTCGGTTTCGGTTACGAATTTTTCATTTCCGTCCTCGAAGTAAGGTTCGAGCGAGGGAAGCAATGATGCCTTGATATAAAGGTAAGGCAGAATGCGCTGAAGTATCCTGAGCAATTCATCTCCCTTCATCTGGCCTGCATGTTCAGCATATTTGCAGAATTCCATTGCCGCCGCCGTAAACTCGACGACGTTCCGTGAATAAATCGGATCGTTCTTGCTGGTCATGTTAAATTTTAATAAACAGACCTGCAAAATTAGGGAAAATGTTACTAAGAGTTGCCCGGAAAGAATTAAAGTTTGATAACTTTAAGCACTCTAAATCCAGGCCGGAAGCTCCGGTGATAATATTAAGCAACATAAACCATGGCAAATATGAAAAAGAATCTTACTTTTTTTCTGGTAATGCTCATTTCCGGAATGATCTTTTCCGGTTGTGGCAAGAAGAACAACGTACTGACAGAACAGGAGATCGCGGAAGGCTGGTCTCTGTTGTTCGATGGCCAAACCCTTGACGGCTGGCGTGACTTCAAAGGGGAAAAAGTTGACATTGCCCCCTGGCGGGTTGAAAAGGGGGTGCTTACCTCACTCGGACTTGGAAGCGACAGCACGGGTTATATTGTCACGACCAGCGAATATGAAAACTTCATAATCGACTTCGACTGGAAGATTTCCGAAGGAGGCAACAGCGGGCTTCTTTATCATGTGGTGGAGAGACCCGAACTGAAAGTTCCCTATGTGACCGGACCGGAGTACCAGCTTATTGATGATGTTGGATTTCCCAATCCAATAGAAGAGTGGCAGAAAGCCGCGGCCGATTATGCCATGTACACCTGTGATCCGGCGAAAAAAGTGCTGAACAAGGCAATGACATGGAACAATTCCAGAATCGTATTTGACAACGGCCATGTCGAGCATTGGCTCAATGGTCAGAAAGTACTTGAATTTGAGGCATGGACCGAAGACTGGTTTACAAGAAAGAACAGCGGCAAATGGGACAATGCCCCTGAATATGGTCTGGCCAGAAGCGGAGTCATAGCCCTCCAGGACCATGGTAACAGAGTGTGGTTCAGGAATATGAAAATAAAGGAGTTACCAAGAAAACCCAGACAGGAGAACCTATTCAACGGGACTGACCTCACCGGATGGGAGATTTACGGAACTGAATTATGGTATGTTAAGGACGGGGAACTGGTTTGCGAAAGCGGGCCCGACAAGGAGTACGGTTATCTTGGAACAACGAAATATTATGATGATTTTGATCTGAGTCTCGAATTCAAACAGGAAGCAAACGGGAACAGCGGAGTGTTCATCCGTTCATATATCAAAACGGGGGTTCAGATATCGGGCTGGCAGGTGGAAGTTGCACCTCCCGGAAATGATACCGGCGGTATTTATGAATCGTATGGGAGAGGATGGATATGGCAGATTCCGGACGAAAAGGAGAATATACTCAGGGAAAACGACTGGAACACCATGAGGATCAAGGTTACCGGCGATAAAATAACCACGTGGCTCAATGGTGAGGTGATGACCGATATGACTGATGAGAAGATTGGGCAGGGCAAGGGAAGGATCCTTCTCCAGATACACAGCGGAGGAGGCATAAAAGTAAGGTGGAGGAATCTGCAACTTACAGAACTATAATCAATTGATTTCCACTAAAACAACAAAACATGAAGAGCAATCGCAGAGATTTTCTCAGGATTACCGGACTTACCGGTCTTGGACTGGCCGGAAGCAGTCTTCTCAAAGCAATCGGCGCTGAACCCGTTCCATTCTCAGCGCCGGGCAGTCAGATTTTCAACATGTCGGGTTACGCGGCACCCCGCCTCGACGTGGTACGGATAGGATTCATTGGTCTGGGTAACAGAGGGCCCGGTCATGTATCGAGCATGAGCCTTCTTGAGGGAGTCGATATCAGGGCTCTGTGCGATGTGGTTCCCGAAGAAGTTGAAAAGACAAGAAAAAGAATAGAGTCAACAGGTTTCAAACCTGTTCTGTACTCAGGCGATCCGGAAGGCTGGAAGCGAATGTGCGAAAGGGAGGACATCGATCTGGTTTATATCTGCACCCCATGGAATATGCATGCAGAAATGGCGGTTTTTGCCATGGAGCACGGAAAACATGTGGCTATTGAGGTGCCGGCAGCCGTTACAATGGATGAGTGCTGGCAACTGGTTGAGACTTCCGAAAAGACGCGGAAGCATTGCATGATGATGGAAAATTGCTGCTACGACTTCTTCGAACTCCTTACACTTAACATGGCCAGGCAGGGTTTCTTCGGCGACATCATCCACGGAGAAGGAGCATACATACACAACCTCCTTGGAAGCAACTTCAGCAAAACAGGATACTGGAAAATGTGGCGTCTTGAAGAAAACTCAACCCGCAGGGGAAATCTTTACCCGACCCACGGGCTGGGACCTATCTGCCAGATAATGGACATAAACAGGGGCGACAAAATGAATTTCCTCGTGTCGGTAATGAGCGGCGATTTTATGATGAATAACACTGCCAAAGAACTTGCCGAAAAAGATCCTTTTTACAAAAAATATGTCGACAGAAAATACAGGGGAAACATGACGACAACCACTGTCCTTACTGAAAAAGGCAGGACCATAATGATCCAGCATGATGTAACCTCACCGAATGTATATTCCCGGATCCATAAGGTAAGCGGGACGAAGGCAGCAGCGCTGAAATACCCTCTTCCGGCAAAGATCTCCATCGGTGATGAATGGGTTAAGGATGAGGACATGAAAGCCCTTGAGGAGAAGTATACCGCTCCAATAGTTAAAAAGGTCGGGGAACTGGCCAAAAAGGTTGGCGGTCATGGAGGAATGGATTTCCTCGAGAACTGGAGGCTGATCGACTGTCTGCGCAACGGACTGCCCCTCGACCAGGATGTATATGATGCAGCGCTCTGGAGCGCCATAGCACCATTAAGCGAGTGGTCGGTCGAAAGCAGGTCCTATCCTGTGCCGGTTCCGGATTTCACACGGGGAGCGTGGAAAACAAACGCGCCGGTCGACATCACTCTGGAAAAGGGAGGCACCACAAAGGTGATAAGATAAAAGGCGCCAGGCTCACTTCTTCCATGCCAGCTTGTGGCTGCTGTCCTGAATTATCTTATTATGATCGAGGAGCCAGCGGATAACCTTTATTACCTTTTCCTCCGGCTGGCTCACCAGTTTTACAAGTTCTTCAGGATCGGGCGAGTTTTCAGAAAGGATTGCCTTGATCTCTTCCAGGATGATATCAAATTCATATTTACTCAGGTCGAGCTCATTCCTTTCGCGGCATACATCGCAGGCTCCGCACCGGTCGGATTCCTCGCCGAAATAATCGAGAAGCATAACCACCCGGCACCTGTTGGCTGATTCCGCGTAATCGATCATTTTATCAAGTCGTGCGATATATTTCTCCCTGACATGAAGGTAGTTCTCCGGAGAAATCATAAGCGCTTTTCTGACAAGCCGTTCCTCGGTGAAAATGACCAGCGATGTTTTTTTCCCCGGTATGTACCGGATGATGTTCATTGACGACAGTTTTACAAGGTAGTTATAAACTGTATCCCTGCTAATGGCTGCCTTGCGGGAAAGAGAGTCCTCGTTGATTGCCACGAATTCGGTGAACATTCCGGTGTAGGACCTGAGAAGGAGTTTTATGAAGCCGTCAAACGATTCGTTTGCAACCTGAAATTTGTACAGGTCGTCGCGTCCCACAACAAAATGCACCCGTGACGGATTATTAATTTCTTCTGTGAATTCGACGTATCCTTCTCTCTGGAGGAAGGCAAGGCTGTTGTAGGTTTCAATCACTGGCAGCCGGTAGCGTGAAACGAATTCAGCCATATTGAAGTCAAAGACGTTGTTCTTTCCCGAGCCGAGCGGCACCATAAGATGATTGCACAATGCCTCATATACATTCTTGATCCTCTCCACCTCAGGAAATTTCTGCCTCAGGGAATCATACAGCCGGGTTTTGTCGGATGGTGAAAACAGAAGCACAGCCCAGGCAGGTTTGCCATCGCGACCTGCCCTGCCGCTTTCCTGGAAATAATTTTCAAGCGAATCAGGTGTATCCCAGTGAATCACGAACCTTACATCGGCCTTGTCGATTCCCATCCCGAATGCGTTGGTCGATACTATAATCCTTGTCTTTCCGGTCGACCACGCTGCCTGTTTCCTGTCTCTCAGTTCATCGGGCAGACCGGCATGATAGAAGTCCGCGCCTATACCGTTGGCAACCAGCAATTCCGCAACTTCCTTGCTTCTCTTCCTGCTGCGGACGTACACTATCCCGCTGCCGTTCACACTGCCCAGTGTTTTCAGAAGGTAGCTGCCTTTCTCTTCGACCTGGCGGACGAGATAAGAAATGTTTTTACGGGCAAAACTGGTCCGAAGTACATTTTTCGACCTGAAGGCAAGCTTATCCATTATGTCATCCACCACCGCCGAAGTAGCAGTGGCTGTAAGGGCCAGGAAAGGAACTTCAGGAGATATGATGTCCCTGAGGGAGGCTATTTTCAGGTACGATGGCCTGAAATCGTAGCCCCACTGGGAGATGCAATGAGCCTCATCGATTGCAACGATGGAAAGGTTCAGCCGTCCGGCCTTTCCCTGAAACAACGGAGTGGAGATTCGTTCCGGGGAAACATAAAGGAACTTGTAATCGCCGTAAATACAGTTCTCGAGTGTGATATCAATCTCCTCCCTGGTCATGGCAGAATGAATCATCAACGATCTGATCTCAAGGCTATTAAGGCGACTCACCTGTTCTTTCATCAAAGCGATGAGAGGAGTTATGACCAGGCATGTCCCTTCCATTGCCAGGGCCGGCACCTGAAAAGTGATTGACTTTCCTCCTCCGGTAGGCATGAGGGCAAGTGTGTCCCTGCCTTCTGCAACAGAGCGGATAATTTCCTCCTGAAGAGGCCTGAAGGAAGTGAATCCCCAATACCTGGTCAGGATTTTTCTGCATTGTTCTATCGTTACCGTTTGCCGGGGCATATACAAATGTAGCAACAAGTTTTCAGAGTGCTGTTTTTTTTAGTAATTTGCGCCCACAAAACCAAAAGGATCACACAATGTCATTTTTTGAGGATAAAATACTTTTCGAAGGTTTGACCTTTGATGATGTTCTTCTTGTTCCTTCATATTCCGAGGTGCTTCCAAGGGAGGTGGATATCAGTTCAATGTTCAGCAGGAACATAAAGATCAATGCTCCTATAGTGTCTGCGGCAATGGACACTGTCACTGAGGATGAGCTTGCCATTGCCATCGCCAGGGAAGGCGGCATAGGTGTGATCCACAAGAACATGCCTATTGAAAGACAGGCGTCACAGGTCAAGAGGGTAAAGAGGGCTGAAAACGTTATGATCTTTGATCCCATTACAATCGGGCTCGAGGCAACGGTGGCTGAAGCCATAAACCTGATGACTGAATATAAGATAGGAGGTATCCCTGTCATCGACAAGGGCGGTATACTCAAGGGGATTGTGACCAACAGGGATCTGAGGTTTGAAAAAAACAACAGCAAAAAGATCACGGAAGTTATGACGACCGACCTCATAACGACCAATCACCAGACTGATCTGCAGGCAGCGGCCCGTATTCTGCAGAAGCACAAAATAGAAAAGCTGCCGATGGTGGATGAATCGGGCAAGCTGATCGGCCTTATAACATACAAGGACATCACCAAAACCAAGGATCGGCCCAACTCATGCAAGGATGACAAGGGAAGGCTGAGGGTTGCCGCTGCCGTAGGTATTGCATCCGACACCCTCTTGCGGGTCGAGGCCCTCATAAATGCCGGGGTTGATGCCATTGTGATTGACACGGCCCATGCACATACAAAAAGTGTATTGAAGATACTCAGGGAGGTAAAGAAAGCTTATCCGTCAGCCGAGGTGATTGCCGGGAATATCGGTACCGCAGAGGCCGCCAGGAGTCTGGTGGATGAGGGCGCGGATGCCGTAAAAGTCGGGATCGGACCAGGATCCATTTGCACCACAAGGATTATTGCGGGAGTGGGAGTTCCCCAGCTTAGCGCCATCTACAACGTGGCAAAGGCAATTGAAGGATCGGGTGTACCGGTGATAGCTGACGGGGGTATAAGATACTCAGGCGATATAATTAAAGCAATTGCAGCCGGAGCTGATTCGATAATGGCCGGCTCGCTGTTTGCCGGAGTCGAGGAATCACCTGGCGACACAATTATCTACAACGGACGCAAATTCAAGGCTTACAGGGGAATGGGTTCGATCGAAGCCATGCAGCAGGGATCCAAGGACCGGTATTTCCAGGATATCGAGGATGATATACGGAAACTCGTTCCGGAGGGTATTGAAGCAAGAGTCCCGTATAAAGGCACACTTTCTGAAGTCATCTTTCAGATGATGGGCGGACTGAGAGCCGGTATGGGTTACCTTGGCGCCAATAATATTGTTGTCCTCAAGTCGGAAAGCAAATTTACAAGAATAACTCATTCAGGTATAATCGAAAGCCATCCTCATGATGTGGCAATAACAAGGGAATCGCCGAACTACAGCAGGAAGTCTTTCGAATAACGGATCTCTTCGCAGTGCCATGAGACAAAAATCAATCCTGAGCCATATACTGATCATTCTGTCTCTTTCATCCGGCTTTTCTCAAAATGCCGATGAAAAGATACTTATGACCGTGGCAAAAATGGATGTCGAGGCAGGCGAGTTTGTCAGAATGTTCAATAAAAGCCTTGATCCGGCATACAGGGTTGAGATTGATGAATATTTTCAACAGTTCATTGCTTTCAAGCTTAAGGTTGCAGATGCTGTTGAACACGGCTATGATACAACCGAAGCTTTCAGGGAAGAACTCAAAGGGTACAGGATTCAACTGGCACAAACCTGGCTGACCGATCCCGATATCAGGGAAAAGACTCTCAGAAAAGCCTACCAGCGTTATCTGGAGGAGATAAATGCATCTCATATACTTGTCAGCTGCCCTCAGGATGCTGCTCCTGATGACACACTGAAGGCATACAGAAAGGCAGTCGGAATAAGAAAAAGAATTCTTGAAGGAGAGCAGTTCGGAGAAGTAGCGAAATCCGATTCCGACGATAAATCGGCGATGATCAATAACGGCAATCTGGGCTATTTTACAGCTTTCCAGATGATCACACCCTTTGAAGATGCTGCTTACAGTCTTCAGCGAGGAACGGTCTCCGGGCCTGTGCGAACACCTTTCGGCTATCATATAATTAAAGTTGTCGACCGCAGGCCGTCGAGAGGGAAGATAAGGGTTTCCCATATCATGAAATCGATTCCTCCCGGATCGGACGGGCAGGCAGTCAGCAAGGCTGAGAGTGAAATCAATCAGATTTATGAAAGGCTCGGGAAAGGTGAATCATTTGCTAAGCTTGCCTCTGAAAAATCCGACCACAAGGAGTCTGCAGCAAACGGAGGAGAGATGAACTGGTTTGGAGCCGGAGAGATTATAAATGATTTCTCTGAGGCAGCATTTGCAATAATGGATACAGGTGAATACACAAAGCCGGTCAGAACTCCATACGGGTTTCATATAATCAAACTCCTCGAAAGAAAGGGGCCCGGAACCTACGAAGAAGCAAAGCCTTTCCTTGAGAGCAGGCTGAATCAGACTGACCTGGTTTCACTGGGGAAAAAATCGTTTATCGACAGGCTGAAGAAGGAATATGAATTCAGGGTGGTTCCTGAAGTAAGAAACTGGTTTATAAAGAACACCGACACGCTTATAATCCGGGGAAAGGCAAAGTATCCCGCCCGGCGGATCCCTGAAGGGAATATCTGCTCTTTTGCCGGTCAGGGTATGCCTGCAGCAGATTTTGCATCATACCTTGAAAAAAGAGACAGGGTTATAGAAACTGACAATCCCGCCATCTTCATTGATGAATCTCTTGAATCGATAGTTTCTGAGGAAATAATGAAATATGAGGATTCCATCCTTGAAAAGAAGCATCCCGACTTCAAATATCTTATGAAAGAGTTTCACGACGGGATACTGCTTTTCGAGATATCATCGGATAAGGTCTGGAACAGGGTTCAGGAGGATTCAGCAGGTCTTATGAAACATTATGAGCTTAACAAGGACAAATTTCTTTCTGATAGAAGCATAGAAGGAAAGGTGTATACACTCCGGGACGCGAAGGGTGCAGCAAGTCTGGAGAAGTCATTCAGGAAATATGCCAACCGGCAGGATGCTGACGAAAAACTTCTGGCCCGGTTCAATAAAGGAGGAGACACCCTGCTTACAATAACTGAAAAAGTGTGGAAAACCGGTGATGATCCTGAAATAGATAAGGTTGAATGGACGCCCGGAGATCACTTCATTGCCCTTAACGGTTTCCCGTCTGTACTTAAAATAACTGAGATCAACGAACCTGCTCTGCTTCCCTTCAGGGAAGTTCAGGCAGATGTCATTTCAAGTTACCAGGACTGGCTGAATGAGGAGTGGATCAGGGAGTTGAAGGGCAGCTACACTGTTAAGACCGACGAAAAGGTATATGAGGAAGTCAAAAAAAGACTCGCTGATGAATAGAATTTTTCAGTTCATATTAATACTGCTGACCGTTTATGCCTGCAATGGCGGCAATGGTCAGCCACGGCGTGCAGCCGTTGCCAAAGCCGGCGACAGGGTTCTTTTCCTGGATGAAATACCGATGAATGGCGTAACCCCTGACTCTCCTGCCGACAGCGCGGCTTATGTCCAGAACTACATCAACAAATGGGCAAAAAGGGAGCTTTTGTTTCAGAAGGCTGCAGCCAATCTATCTCCCGGACAGATGGAGGAGATCGATTACCAGGTGGCAGAAACACGACGCAACCTTGTTGTGCATGAATACCAGAGCATGATGATGATTCAGAAAATGGACACCATCATATCACTCGAAGAGATGGAACGTTACTACAAGGGAAACGAGGAAGGATTTATGCTGACCTCGAACATCGTAAAGGCCCTGTTCATCAAGCTGCCTGTTGAAACACCCGAAATGTGGAAATTCAGGTCGCTGATAAGGTCCGACAAACAAAAAGATATTCAGGAACTTGAAAGCCTGTGCTATCAGTTCGCCGAGCGATTCGATGATTTTAATGAAGACTGGATAACAATGGACAAGCTTTCGGTTGAAATGAAGGATGAGGTTCCAAACCAGGAGAACTTTCTGAAATGGACCAGATTTCATGAAGCGCGCGATTCGGCATATGTTTATCTTGTGGCAATAAATGATTTCAGGCTGAGAGGAACACTTGCCCCATTTGAATATGTCATGGAAGATATCCGGAGGCTTATCTGGAATAACCGCAGGATTGAATTTCTCCAGGAACTTGAGAATGGTATATATAATGAAGGATTAAAGCAAAACAGTTTTAAGATTTACTGATAAAATGAGAAGAAAAAGGACAGTTTTATTTGCAGCTGCAGGGTTGATGCTGTGTGTTGTATCATCAAATGCACAGACACTTGTCGAGTCAGTTGCTGCGATTGTGGGGAATGAGGTGATCTACCTTTCGGATGTGGAAAACGGCGTTATGGATATAAGAAGAAGCAATCCCAGAGCACGGGTGGAAGATCTTCGCTGCAATACTTTCCAGGAATTGCTTATCGCCAAGCTGTTTGTGGATCAGGCCAGAATCGATAGCATAATAGTGACGGATGACATGGTAGAGACTGATCTGAATATGCAGATCAACGATGCGATAAGAATTGCCGGAAGCGAGGAGGCCCTTGAGAAATCCTTCAACAAGAGCATGGTTGAAATAAGAAGGGATGTAAGGAAGGCCCTGGTGGAAAGTCAGACTGTATCGGAAGTTCAGAGCACCATCACTTCAGATCTTAAGGTAACTCCCAACGATGTCAGAAGATTCTTTAATTCAATCCCCAGGGATTCCCTTCCGGTTATCCCGTCGAGGGTTCAGATCAGCATTATTCAGCTCGATCCCCCCAGGAATGAGGAAAACAAGGCGGAAGCAAGGCAGAAGCTGCTTGATATCCGCAGTCAGATCCTTGCAGGCAAGAGTTTCGCGCTGCTGGCCATTCAAAATTCAGAAGACGGTTCATACATAAACGGAGGGGAAATAGGTTACAAGCTCAAGGGGGAACTTGAAAAACCCTATGCCGATGCTGCGTGGAGCCTTTCACCGAACACTGTCTCAAGAATCGTTGAATCAAAATACGGCTTCCACATTATCCAGATGATTGACAAAAAAGGTGATCTCCTGAATACAAGGCATATCCTCATCAGACCAAAGGTTAAGCCAGGGGACTCCGAAGAGGCTATTGCCAGGCTCGACAGCCTGACCAGGCTTATTCGCAAGGACAGCCTTAAATTCGAAGAAGCAGCCATCAGATTCTCCACTCACCTCGACAGCCGGATCAACGGTGGCAAAATGGTAAGCTCCAATCCCGCAGAGAGAATCAATTGGTTTTCGCTTGATGAGCTGAACAGGGATATGTATACCAGGGTCAGGGACCTGAAGGTGGGTGAGATATCAGAACCATTCCAGACCACCGATGATATCGGGAATGTTGTTTTCAGGGTCGTAAGGCTGGACGATGAGATACCTGCACACCGGGCAAATCTGAAGGATGACTACCAGTATTTCTACAATGCAACAATGATGAGAGAAAGGCAGTCGTCATACCAGAAATGGATCATGAAAAAAACAGAGACCACCTATATCAGGATCAGTGATGAGTTCAAATCGTGCAAATTCCTTGAATCAGGATGGCTGAAATAGTATCTTTGAAAACATGGCTTTCTTCAGGATTCTTCAGAAAATCCCTGCTTCTGGCGGGTGTCATTCTTATTTCACAATCATTCTTCAGTCAGGATCTGCCTAAACAACAGAAACCCGGCAAGAAAATGATAGAGGTTCTCCATACCGATGAGGGTATTGATGAAATCGAGAAATCGACAGGAGGAAGGGTTACAAGGCTCCTCTGGAACGTCAGCCTGAAACAGGAGGATGTTTATATGACCTGCGACAGTGCATGGTTTTACCCGGGAGTGAACCAGGTAAAGGCCTACAGCAGGATTCACATGTACCAGGGAGATACCCTGCATCTTTATGGCGACACCCTCTTCTACGACGGAATAACGCGGCAGGCATCGGTTCGCGGGAATGTGGAAATGATCGACAAGGAAACTCATCTTTTCACACAGACAGTGGAATATGATGTTGCCAACGATATTGCGCGGTACAATACCGGTGGCAGGATTACAAACGGAGAGAACACCCTCACCAGCATAATCGGCATTTATTATGTTGCACAGAATTTATTCCATTTCAAGGACAGCGTCAACATAGTCAATCCTGATTATGTAATGAAGGCTGATACGATGGATTATAACACTCAGACCGAAACTGCTTTTTTCACAGGTCCGTCCGAAATGGAAGGCGACAGCATCTATCTGTATTGTGAAAAAGGATGGTACGACACAAAGAACGACATATCGCGGATCTGGAAGAACGCCGTCATCGACAACCGGCAGCAGGTAATAAGGGGAGATTCACTGTTTTATGATGATCTGAACGGATACGGTCTTGCCTTTAACAACACAAGCATAACCGACACAACCGACAACATAATTGTAAAAGGCGATTATGCATGGTATTATGAGAAGCCTGAGCGATTCATGGTCACGAAAAAAGCCTTGTTTATCCAGGTGTCGAAAACGGACTCACTCTTCCTCCACGCCGACACGATAAGCGCTGTTACCAGATCTGACTCGGCCATGAAGGACTACAGGCTGATGAGGGCTTATCACAACTGCAAGATCTTCAGCAAGGATCTTCAGGCCAAATGTGACTCCCTTGCCTACTCGTTACGCGATTCGGTGATCAGGCTTTACACACTGCCGGTGCTGTGGTCGGAAGAAAACCAGCTGGTTTCTGATTCAATAGCGATATTTACAAAGAACAGGCAGGCCGAGAGGCTGGAATTATATAATTCGGCTTTTGTAACAAGCCAGGTTGATGAAACCCGCTTCAACCAGGTCAAGGGCCGGTCACTTACCGGTTACTTCAGGGATAATGAGTTATACAAGATCAATGTGGAAGGTAATGGGGAGACCATCTACTACCTTCTTGACGGCGAACAGATTGTGGGAGTCAATCAGGCTAAATGCGCCAGGATCGAAATTCAGGTGGAGGACGGGAAGATTGTCGAGATAGCTGAGTACCAGAATCCTGAAGGTGTTATCGATCCCCCATCGGAGGCAGATCCTCTAAAGCTCAGACTGGAAGGATTTACCTGGCAGGATTTGATAAGACCTAAAAAAATGGAGGATATATTTAAAAAATGAAAGGCTGGTTTTGCACCAGCCTTTCATTTAGTATTCATCTTCGTTGAAGAAGAAATCATCCTTTGATGGATAATCGGGCCAGATATCTTCTATACTTTCGTAGATATCTCCCTCATCCTCAATTTCCTGTAAGTTTTCAATAACCTCCATGGGGGCACCTGACCTTATGGCGAAATCAATCAGCTCATCTTTTGTGGCAGGCCAAGGAGCATCTTCGAGTTTTGATGCTAATTCAAGTGTCCAATACATTTTTAGTGATTAGAATTTGTTTAAAAAAGTTTGCAAATATAAATATTAATTTATTTAATAAACAAGAGAAAAAGGAAGTTTTTGCAAAGCCTAACCCTGCCACTTAACTTCATCATTATCAACCTCTATGCTTATCGCGCGGGACAAAACGAACAAATAATCCGAGAGCCGGTTAAGAAATCTGCATATCGCAGACGGAATTTTAACGGTGTTATTCACCAGGAAGACTGTCCTCTCGGCCCTGCGGCAGACGCATCGGGCGATATGACAGTATGAAACAAGGATATGACCACCCGGCAGGATAAACTTATCAAGCGGAGGCAGGTTGCTTTCCAATGTATCAATTTCATTTTCAAGAAAAAGAATGCTCGCGTCAGCAGACAGACTGTCGCCGGTTTCCGCTTCATCCGTACCGGGATTTGACAGTATCGCGGCAAATCTCATCAGGTTGTCCTGAATGAACAAAAGTGCCTGAATTCTGGTTTGGTTTTCGTGGAATCCCCTCAGAAGGCCTATCCAGGAGATAAGTTCATCAATAGTTCCGCAGGCTTCAATCCTGGGATGAAATTTCGGAACCCTCTGTCCATCCGCCAATGAAGTAGTACCATCATCTCCTGAACGGGTATATATCTTCATGGGCATTCATGAATTGGTCTATGAATACTTGACCCTGTCCTTATTCAGAACATCGGAAGCAATCTCACCGTCAAACAGCCTGATTATTCTTTCAGCATGCTTGGCAATATCTTCTTCGTGGGTAACAACAATTACAGTATTACCGGCTTTATGAATGGCATCCAGCAATCCCATAATATCGATCGATGTTTTACTGTCGAGGTTTCCGGTCGGCTCATCGGCGAGAATGATGGAAGGCTTGTTCACCAGGGCCCTTGCAATAGCAACACGCTGACGCTGTCCGCCCGACAATTCATTCGGTTTATGCTCCATTCTGTCGCCCAGACCAACCTGCTCCAGTGTATCTACAGCCACCTTTTCCCTGTCTGCTTTGGGGACTCCGGCATAAATCAAGGGCAGGGTAACGTTTTCAAGAGCGGTATATCTCGGGAGGAGGTTGAATGTCTGAAAGACAAAACCGATCTCCTTGTTCCTGATCTCTGCCAGGTAATCATCCTCCATCTTACTCACATCAGTACCATTCAGGATATATACACCGCTTGTCGGAGTATCAAGACATCCGAGCAGGTTCATAAGAGTCGATTTTCCGGATCCTGAAGGGCCCATAACTGCAACGTATTCATTTCTGTTGATTGTGACAGAAACAGATCTCAATGCCCTCACTATTACTGAACCTATCTGATAGTTCTTAACAATATCATGAATTTCAATTACTTTATCCATAGTGCACCTTGATTTGAAGTTTCGAAATTAGACTAATTATATTAAATAAGAAA
>JBAQCK010000194.1:0-11408 GCA_049294075.1 Bacteroidales bacterium
TTTCAGCTGAAGGTAAGGAAGAAAATCCAGCATAGACTTCTTTATTACCGTTGGCTTCAGCTGATGGCAAGGAAGAAAATCCAGCATAGACTTCTTTATTACCGTTGGCTTCAGCTGACGGCAAGAAAGAAAATCCAGCATAGACTTCTTTATTACCGTTGGCTTCAGCCAACGGTCAAGCGGCCACCTCCCACCTTCCGGGGGCTTTAGCCCCCTTTTTTGCTTATTGGATTGGGACTAAAGTCCCGGAAGCGGGGGGCTCTCCTTACCGTTGGCTGAAGCTGACGGTAAAGGAAAAGATCCAGCACACATACTTCTTTGCTACCGTTGGCTGAAGCTGACGGCAAGGAAGAAGATCCAGCATATACTATTTTGTTACCGTCTTCGGTCTTCCCTGCCTGAATGGCTGCACCAGCAGTCAGGCAGGGGTCTTCGGTCTTCGGTCTTCCGTCCCTTTTCGATCAAACATTACAGATTTTTCCTAATTTTGAGAATTAACCTGATTAGCCATGAAACCAATAACTTTTTTACTAATTGCAATGGGGATCATTTCCTCCTGTTCGGGCGACAGGCCGGCTGGCGGCAATAAAGCTGCTGCCGGCGATACTGCAGCCTCAGCCGCGGAATATTCCCAAGCCTGGTTCAGCAACAGGCTTGGGAATGCAAGGGCATTCACTGACGAAGAAGACGGTCTTGTTACCATCACCAATGATGTGGCCGGTTACAAGATAAATCAGGAGAAGATAATCACCGGGCTGATAGATGAAGATTTACAGGAGGATGCCATTGTTCCTTTTTATGCCATGAGGGGAAAGTCTATTATGGGATATTATCATATGATACTCCTGGCTTCGGCAGATACGTTCGTTGTTGCAAAGACTGTCAGCGATATTTTTTCGGTTCACGATATCAGGAACAGAAGGATACTTGCCGAGGTGTCGACGGTTTCTCCCGATTCACCGGGTTTTGGATGTGATGAATGCCGGGAGGTGGTAAGGTACAGGTGGAAAAACGGAAATCTGGAAAAGGAAGAATGAAAAAAAGGGGCCGTTCAGCCCCTTTTTAATTGAATTAGCAGATAATCCTTACAGGTAATCAGGATTCTGAACAAGCACACCCTTCTGCAGGTCGATCTGACCCTGTGGTACAGGCATGAATTTGTCCTTGTCAGAAAAGTTAGCATCCTTCATGAATGGTCTGATCCTCAGATCAGCCTTCTGAAATGCATTCAGTGTGGCGGCCATATCAACTCTCATACCGGCAGGGAGTTCATCCCAGCGTCTGAGGTCGAAGAAACGTCTTCCTTCTGTTGCGAACTCAAGTCTCTGCTCCCACTGAACTGCTCTCATGGCTTCTTCCTTGGATGCGAACGGAGGGTACTGTCCGATCTTGTAGTTAGCTGCAGGCTGTGTCCAGTCAACTGCTCCGCCTGTTCCGTAGTCGGCGTCGGTGGTTCCTTCGCCCCATGGATAGACCGATACAGGAAGGGTTGTAATAGTAACCCTGCCCATGACAACCTGATTATCAGCCCTGTCGCGTATCTGGTTCACATAGTCCCTGGCTGTTATAAGGTCGTTTTCAAAAGCTGCCACTTCAGCCCTCCAAAGCAGGATATGGGCATACCGGATGTAACGGAAGTTATTTGCATTGACACCGGTCTGCCATCCTGTGGTTGTGGACAGTGAGTAACGCTCCGACTTTTTGAAGAACACTTTCGGCACCGGGAGGTAAGGACCCCCTTCCGACTGTTTGCGGATCCAGTTGCTTCCACGGTTGATCCCCCAGTCCTTGTACGGGATTCCCCTCCGGCTCACGGTCCAGTCAAGGCGCGGGTCAACCTCGTCAGTAAACGGGACAAAAGGCTCATCAGAGGATATACCCTGATCGTTTTTAAGGTCAACGTTATTGAAAGTATCAAACATTGGCAATCCATTAGCATCAACCTTGTAGGCATTGACAAGGTTCTGCGAGGGCTGGTGGAAACCGCAGCACATACCTATGTCGCCGCCATGAGGCCAGTTAAGACCAATACCCATTTCGGCATTGAGCGATTCGTTGATGTCGTTGACATTTGCCTGGATCTCGAAGATCGACTCTTCGTTATTCTCGGTTTGGATATTGAAGTTATCGATGAAGTTGGGCATTAATGAGAACTGTCCGCTGGTGATAATATCATTCAGAAGCGGTTTTGCCTCTGCATACTTCAGCTCCTGCAGGTAAGCTCTTGCAGCAATGGCCTTTGCTGCCCACTTTGTCGGGCGGCCCGGCTGTGCCTGAGTAGGAGGAAGAATCCCTGCTGCATATTCCATGTCGGCAACTATAAAATTCAGTACAGCTCCCTCGGCATTCTGATTTGAAACTGCTGCAGGATCAACCACTGTCTCATCAATTATCGGAATATAGTCTCCGAATACCAGCCATGCTTCAAAATAAAAGAGACCTCTGAGGAATCGTACTTCAGACCTGTACCTGTCGGCAACTGCTTGTGTAATAATCCCGTCGTCCAGTGTTTTCTGGATTACCCTGAGGGTTTTATTGGCACGGTCGACTCCCATTCCCAGGCAGAGCCTCCACTTATCGGCAGGATAGCCGTTGTTTGTAACTACTTCCCATCGTTCAATCTCATTGACAGGAACCTGGTCGGTGATTTCAGAACCCTTGTAGGCATCGTCTGAGGCAGCCGATCCGTAGGTCCAGTTTGTTATGGATGCGCCCCAGGAAACAGTCCAGAGCGCGCTTCCTTTAACCATCCCGTATGTTCCGGTTACCAGCGCATCAATACCTTTCTCGGAATAAAAGACATTCTCTGAGGTTGCACCCTGAGGACTCTTCGTCAGGAAATCTTCCGAGCAGGAATAGAACATGGCTAAAAGAAGAAATGTAGCCAGTATAATTGATAGTTTTTTCATATTGTTCCAGTGTTTAAGTAATAATTACTAATCATTATAAACCAAGGCTGATTCCGAACATAAGCTGTTTGGATGTAGGCCATGAGCCGTTATCCAGACCCATCCCGGTTCCATCCCTGTAGAGTTCAGGATCAAGTCCGCTGTAATTTGTGAGGGTGAAAAGATTCGTCAGCTGCAAATAAAGGTTTATACTTCTTATCTGAGCCTTGCTGACAAAATCTTTCGGAAGTGTATAGCCCAGTCTCAGCGTCTTGAGTCTGAGGAACGAACCATCCTCGACAAAAGCCGAGTTGGAGTTCTGGGAATGGGAGTTCTGGTCGAGCATTGGAAGCGTTGCATCTGCATTATCACCAAGATACGGGCTGCCCCATGTCTTGTAAAGCGCATTCTTGCTTAATCCGCCGTTGAACTGACCATAATCGATCCACCTGGTAACATAGTTGATGATATCATTCCCGTAGCTGCCATAGAAGAACATATTCAGGTCAAAATTTCCATAGCCGAGGTCAATGTTCAGACCACCTGTAATATCAGGGTGAGGATTCCCGATGAACGTCATGTCGCTGGGATCTATGATTGCGTCGGCCTCATCCATCACTCCATCGCCGTCGGAATCGATTGTAAGCTGGTTCTTGTATTTGAAATGTCCGGGAGCATTGTAGCCTGTGTTACCAAAAGCAGGATGTGCAGAGGCTTCAGCTGGTGTCTGGAAGATACCCTCCACCTCATACCCGTAGAATTCCGGGAATGCCGTACCTACATAAGCGCGGGTATATTCAACCTGACGTTCGGAAGTCCCAGGGATATAGTTGACTCCGGGGGCAAGTTTTGTGACCTCATTCTTATAATGTGAAAGTGTCAATTTCAGATTATACCTGAATTTGCCTTCAAGAGCCGTATTCCTGTAACCAAGATCCAGGTCAAAGCCCGTGTTTTTCATTTCAGCCACGTTTATAAAGGGAGGCCATGCAAGACCAACAACGTTCGGGATCGGCTGCTGGAAGAGCATGTCGCTTGTATTCCTCTGCCACATGTCAAAGGCAAAGGTCAAATTGTTGTTTAAAAGCATGGCATCGACACCTACGTTCATCGTGGTAGTTGTTTCCCAGGTAACATCCGGGTTTCCGAGGGTTGATGGCTGGAATCCTGTTGCAGCTGATGTGTTTGAACCATCCAGTGCATATGCAGCAGTGTAATTGTTTGATGCATATGTGGTATAGGAGTTGTAATTACCAATCCTGTCATTACCCGACATACCCCATCCTGCCCTTATCTTCAGGAAGTTAATCCATCCTACGCTTTCCATAAAATTCTCTTCCGAGATTGTCCATCCGACAGAAGCAGCGGGGAATACACCATAGCGGTTGTTGGAACCAAACCTTGAGGAACCGTCACGACGAAGAGTTCCTTCCACAAGATATTTTCCCTTGTAGTCATAGTTCACACGTCCGAATAATGAAAACAACGACCAGGATGAACCAGATCCGTAATTATCTTTATTGATCTCACCCGAGTTGAGCCACATGTATTCCGGATCCTCTGAAAAATACTGGCTTCTGCTGGCTCCGCTTTCTTCATAAGTATTTTCAATTGCTTCAGTACCAAGAACTACATTAAGCTTGTGATCATTGGCAATTGTTGCAATGTAGTTAATTGTATTGGTCCAGTTCCACTGTAATCCAAAATTTGAATTTACGTAATGTCCGTTAACTTTGTTTGGCTCTGAATGTTCATAGTTCGGAATTGTATAACCTTTAGAATTCCACTGTCCGAAGTTGTACCCAAATAAACTCTTTGCGGTAAGTCCTTTCAGAATTGTAAACTCACCATAGAAGTTACCAAGCGCCCTTGCCCACTGGCCTTCATTATTCCTGGCCCGGTAAAGGTCTGCCACCGGGTTGCCGAAATTACCCATTTCAGGAGCTCTCGATCCTGCAAAATTGCCCATGATATCGTAAACCGGGGCGATGGGCTGTGCACGGTAGGCATTTG
Organism: Bacteroidales bacterium; assembly: GCA_049294075.1. Lineage (GTDB taxonomy): Bacteria > Bacteroidota > Bacteroidia > Bacteroidales > VadinHA17 > LD21. The sequence goes on from JBAQCK010000194.1 coordinate 4,902, forward strand.
AAATCGGCGCCCCTTCACCGTTCTGTGAAAGGTTGCCATGTTCATTTATATAAATAGCCTGCAACGACTGGCCGGCTTTGAACCAGTTATTTACCTGAACATCTGAATTGATCCTGAATGTATACCTTTTGAAATTTGTATGGATCAACAACCCATTTTCATCCAGATAATTCCCCGAGAAAGCATATGATGATCTGTTTCCTCCCCCCCTTACTGAAAGGTCATACTCCTGAGTGACTCCTTTCCGATAGATCTCATCGTACCAGTTGGTCCCTTCCTTATTTGCTTTATATATCTGGTAGTCGGGATAACTGTAAAGTGCCGGATTAACAGCAGGATCACCCTCCATCTTCCCGGCTGGCAGGGTATAATCAGGGATTACCGGGGATGATCCATTTCCATATTGTTGATGGTTTGGTGCAACTCCCCTGTTCTGGTAAGAGAGCCATACAGCCTCAGCATATTCCTGTGTATTGAGGAGATCGTACTGGTTTGCACTCAAGTGCATACCTGACCTGAAATTGAAGTCAATATTGGCTTCCTGGCCGGCACGGCCGCGCTTGGTAGTGATTATAATAACGCCATTTGCACCTCTGGCGCCGTATATGGCAGCCGATGCGGCATCCTTGAGAATCGATATCGATTCAATGTCATTTGAACTGATATTATTCCCGGTGCCGGTTGGCACGCCATCAATTACGTACAAAGGCTCTGAGTCGTTTATTGTACCAACGCCGCGGATACGGATTATAGCATCACCACCCGGCCGGTTGGCAGAACTTACGGTAACCCCTGATGCCTGACCCTGAAGTCGTGACATCACTGAAGGAGCCGGCACTGCAATCTGCAATGCATCCTCCTGTACAGTTGAAATAGAACCTGAAAGGTTTTTCCTTATCTGGGTGGTATACCCTACAACCACAATCTCGTCAAGCGTAGACACGGTTTCGACGAGGACAACATTTATTGCAGTCTGGTTGGCCACTGTAATTTCCTGGGTGGTATAACCCACAAATGAAAAAGAAAGTACTGAGGAGGAAGACGCTACCGTCAGAGTGTAACGCCCGTCAACAGTCGTAATTACCCCGTTTGTTGTTCCTTTTTCTATAACGTTAACACCGGGAAGAGCAGCCCCGGTATTGTCAGTGACACGACCCACTACAGTAATCCGTTGAGGATCGTCAGAAGGGATACTCCCGGCATTGGCGGAGGGAATCAGTAGTATCCACATCATTAAAAGGATTGTTATCTGCTTCAGGCCTGCTCCTGATTTTTTCAGGATACGGCACAGGAAGTCAAATACCTTGTGATTTTTTGTCATAAGATTAATAAATTAGATATTAAATAAAAGATAAGGGTTTTCATAATCATCTTTAGGGGATTATGAATTAAAAATCAATCTGATAGTAGAATAGATGCAACAACACTGCATCATCCTGAATAGGGATCATGAGGAATTGATTGTTTTCATAGTCGAAGTTTTAGGTTAGTTTTAAAGGACAGATTTGAAGAGAAAAAGATACTAAAAATAAATTATATGCACTACAAAACATGATAAAAATTTTAGCCAGGGTAAAATTTTCTTAAAATCACAATCCATCAGGATAGAACGGATCAGTATCAGGAAGCAGCTCCCGGAGGTTGGACAGCTATAATTTCACTAGCGCCGTTCCTATGCTCAAGCACATGTCGCACCTTCCGGTTATTGTCGACCCGAGTCACGGGACAGGTCACAGCTGGCTGGTTCCGACCATGGCAAGAGCAGCTGTTGCCGCAGGAGCCGACGGCCTTATCATTGAGGTGCATTGCAAGCCTGATGAAGCCCTGTGCGAAGGATATCAGTCACTCGATCCTGATGATTTCAGCCTGCTGATGACAAGTCTCAGGAAAGTGGCCGAGGCAATAGACAGGGATCTTCTTTAGTTTTTCCCGGCAACCGCCTCCGGAAGCGACTTCTTCCATACTTTCAGTCCACCAAACGACATTGCAAGATATACTGTATAGAGTATGACAGTGGGATAAAGCCCCCTGACAATAAAGATAGCAACCGAAGCGACATTCACCAGTATCCAGAGGTACCAGTGCTCATATATCTTACGGGCCAGCATCCAGGTGGCAACAACCGACAGCGATGTGATGAATGAATCCCACTCAGGCACCGGGGAATCGGTAAACCTTGAAAGAACATACCACATCAGAAAATAAAGGACCGCGAAGATGGCAGCCAGAATGATCCCGGTCCTGAGTTTCACCCGGCTGACCTGAAGCTTTTCGCTTTTTATGGCAACTTTTCCCGGAGTGCTGCCTGATTTTTCCTGTTCAACCAAATCGTGTTTTCCATTCACCGCCCACCAGTACCATCCAATAATGCTCATCACAAGATAATACCCCTGAAGACTCATGTCGGCGTAGAACTTGGTTGTAAAAAACACTATTATGTAAACGGCGCTGGTCATAAGTCCCACCGGCCACAGCCAGATGTTCTGGCGTATTTCAAGAAAGACATAAATTATGCCTGTAACGGCTCCGAATACTTCAAGCCAGTTATTTGCCAGCCATCCCGTTATAGTCATATCGTCAGAATTTCAGTCCCAGCCTCAGCATAAAACCGGTGCCGGCCTGAGGAAAGTAATAAGCCCATGTCTTTTCCTGCCCGTCTTCGAACCAGTTGCCGCCATAAGCGTTGCTTTCGTACTGTGAATTGAATATGTTGGTGACCAGCAGCTGGAGGCCCGCTCCACGGATACTCTTCAAAGCAGGCTCAAAGTCGATCATAACATTGCTGACAAAATACGGATCAAGCATTCTTTCACTGTTCATGGTGTTGTCGAAATACTGCCTGCCGACATATTTACTTATAAGATGCACCTTAAGCGGCGGCAAAATATTCGCATAGAGATCACTGCTGCCTGTAATTGAAGGTGAATAGGCGATATCAACGGTACCCAGATTAATGCTCTTGTATTCCTCTGACCAGTCAGATGTGTTGTAGTCGATGTAGTGCTCGATGAAGTTTACTATCTTATTGCTGCTGAGGGTAAGGCTCATATCCAGTCCGATGAAGCCGGATGGTTTGAAGCCGCCTGTTATTTCGGCTCCGATGCGGTAACTCTTTTCAACGTTGGTCATTATTGAATAGCCCACGTTGCTGAGTTCGCCGGTAGGCACAAGCTGGTCGCGGTAGTACATACCGTAAAGGTTCAGTCCGATTGAGCTCCTGGCCGATCTGAAAACATAGCCTGCCTCGAGATCATAAAGTTTTTCAGGCCTTGGTGCTGCCTCGCTGTCACCCGCGGCCTCCTTGAAATCGGTACGCGTGGGTTCCCTGTTTGCCACCGAAAGTGACAGGAAAGCCTCCTGACCGGATGAAAGCCTTAGGAAGAGCCCTGCCTTGGGATTGAAAAAACTGAAGCTATGCGACTGACCGATGTCCTTCAGATCATCGTCTTCACCCCTTAGAGAATAGCTGACAAATCTGTACTGAAGATCGCCGAAAACCGACAGTCGTTCCGATAATGAATAATCGGCCTTCCCGTACAGGCTCGCTTCCTTTTTTTCACCATTGTTGAAATACCACTGGTGGTTGCTCTCTGCTGAGCCCGGATACCTCATCCATATTATCCTGCCGTAATGGTCGCCGGAATAGAGGTTCATACCTCCGCCGATCTTTGCATCCAGTTTGTCCTTTTTATAATTCAGCGAATAAACAAGTCCGTAGAAATCATTCGCCATCCATTTCCTCCTCACGATGTCGGTCTCGTCGAAAGTGATTTCCCCGATTGACACCGGAGGCAGACCGTAACTGTTATAAGCTGCATCTTCCCTGAATTCTTCATAATAGCCCTTGCCAAATGTGTAATGGAGAGCCGAATGGAGGGAGAGATAATCAGTCATCCTGCGGCTGAAGATCAGCTGATAATGATTCTGGGTATAGTTGTCGGTTTCGTTGTCGTAATAACGCACATTGCCAGATTCATCAGTGTACTCTCCGGCAGGATTGTACCGTCTGTTCACTTCAAGAAGCTCTTTCGGGACACCCCACCAGCCCAGGCCTGTAAGTTCCTTTCCGAGAATAATGTTAGCTTTAATCAGCGATTTGCCTGTCCTGTAAAGTGCGCTGAAGAATGATGAATTATGCTCCGACCCTGTTCTTTCGACATAACCGTCGCTGCGGAGGTCGGAATAACGCATCTGGAAAGCAAACCTGTCCTTGAGCAGTCCGGTTCCGGCAGTTATGCTGTTCCTGAAAGTCCCTAACGATCCGGCCGCAGAACTGATCTCTGCAAACGGTTCGTTCTCAATCCCTTTTGTCTGGATATTAATTGAAGCTCCGAAAGCCCCCGCTCCGTTCGATGAGGTTCCCACACCCCTCTGAACCTGGATGTTGTCGACCGAAGAAGCCAGGTCGGGCAGGTCGACCCAGAAAACCTGCTGCGATTCTGGGTCATTAAGCGGTATGCCATCGATGGTCACGTTGATCCTGGAGGCATCGGTGCCTCTGATCCTCAGACTGGTATAGCCTATACCGTTACCCGACTCGGAAGTCTCGACAAATGACGGTGTAAGACTTAAAAGATAAGGTATTCCCTGGCCGGAGTTTTGCTTTTCAAGAATCTCGCCCGCCACATTTGAATAAGCCAGGGGAGTCTGGTCGCCTGCCCTTGTGGCGCTGATTATCACATCATCAGTGATTATGGCCGTAGGTTTGAGCCTGACATCCTCCCTTACATCGCCCTTCACATTGATCTCCCTCGACTGAGTCTCATAGCCCATAAAGGAATATCTGAACCTGTGACCGCCCGCTTTCAGTCCCTCAATCAGGTAGTACCCTCCGGCATCAGTGTAAACGCCCTGAAAAGTCCCTTCGACTATCACGCTTGCTCCTGCAAGCGCTTCACCATTGAGGTCAGTCACTCTTCCGCCAAGGCTCTGGCCGGTTACGTTCATGGTAAGAAAACCAGTAAATGCAACCACCAACAGAAAAAACAAAGTCCTCTTCATTTCTGTATAAATTAAAATTATATACCGGGTGCTTTACTTGTTCCCTCCGCCGGCATTACCCGGATCAGGTGTAAGGGTATGATCTCAGCCCGTAATATTAAGGCACCCCGTAAATGATGGTGTAAAGTTACATCTTTTAAGGGAAACTTAGCTGTCAATTGCATTTTTTGTTAAATTGCCGTGTCAAACGGGGATTTTATGAAAACTCTTCTCGGGAAACTGAATTACAAAGGCCAGAAAAGGATAGTGGTCCTGAATGCCGATAAGGACCTCAATCTGGCATCGGGTGATGAGCTTAAGGATGTCCGGGTTGATAATGATATTGATCCGAGGTATCCCTATGAATTCATGATGATCTTTGTAAGGAAGATTTCCGAGGTCAGGAATATGGCACCGGTTGCTTTGCATAACCTTACCGACGACGGGGTGCTGTGGTTCTGCTATCAGAAGAAGAGTTCAAAAAGAGGCAGCTCCGATCTGGACAGGGATCACGGCTGGAAACCATTGAACGACATGGATTTCTATGTGATGAGGATAGTCTCCGTCAATGAGGAGTGGTCAGCGCTAAGGTTCAGGAACATCAAGTATATAAAAGCCACATCTGCAATGTTCCCCGGGAAGGACCAGAGGCGCTGAAAATGGTTAAAAATGATCAGGACCACAAATATAGAGACCCCTTTGGGCGAGATGGCAGCAGCCGCCACGAAGGAGGGTATTTGCCTTCTCGAATTCACAAGCAGGCCTGCCCTCGAATCGGAATTCAACAAGCTTGCCCTCACCTTCAATAAAACAGTGAAGCCTGGTTCAAACAGGCATCTCAGAGCCCTGAAGAAACAACTCAGAGAATATTTCAGGGGAAAGCGAAAGGAATTCGAACTCGACCTGATAACCTCCGGCACCGAATTCCAGACTGAAGTCTGGGAAAACCTTAAGAAGATTCCATACGGAGAGACAATTTCATACCTGGATCTGGCCAGAATGCTGAACAACCCTGGCGCTTTCAGGGCCGTAGCCGGAGCAACCGGTTCAAACCGGATTGCAATAGTTATCCCCTGTCACAGGGTAATAGGTTCCGACGGTGACCTCGTCGGCTACGCGGGAGGTCTCGATAAGAAAAGATGGCTCATTGACCATGAACGAAAATATTCAGGCAAACCGGTTGACGGGACCCTGTTCTGATACCTGCAGGTGAACAAAAGATCTCCTTTACGGTTTCTAAACAAACACATACTGATTTACAAATGCTTAAACTTACAATATTTAATACAGTAGCACTCATAATTTTCGCGACCTCCTTTTTTCTTATTTCAGGATGCTCTGCATCAAAGAACAGCTCCGCGGGTGATTTGTCATCAGCGCCGAACTGGAAAAACCTTTACCTGTTCCATTCCGGCGACAGCGCCTGGATTGTCAGGCCGGTAACCGAAGCCGGAAATCATTTCGCGGGAATAATCTACAAACCAGAAGCCGTAAAGAAAAGCCGTCAGGTCAGGATATATGCAGAGC
>JBAQCK010000195.1:0-16901 GCA_049294075.1 Bacteroidales bacterium
CCTATTTACTTCCTGAAAACATCTTATTGCCAAGATGGGATAACTGTCAAGTTCTCCTTTTTGTTTACCCCCCATCCCGAAAGCTTTCGGGACCCCTGAAGGGAGGCTTAGTCTCTTGGATTACACCAACATATGTGTTGCGACGAATGATGTTATTACTCTGGATTAGCTTTCGAACTTAAAACAGTAAACATTTAATGTTTGGATTATCCCTGGATTATTATATTACACATTATTAGTTCTTTACCTCCCTTTAGGGGGGCAGGGGGGTACCCCTTAATGGTAGAACGCGTAATACCAGAACGTCTCACCGAACCTCTGCCTCAGGGCCGGCTGGGCTGTCTTCAGGTTGTTGCCATATGAATTGAAGGTTTGCAGGAACTGGGTGAACCTTGTTTCTGTCTGCGGATCGATCCTGAGACTGCCAAGTCCGGAAAGAGATAACCCCGACATCCTGCTGACAAGCGCTGCTTCCTGGATGTGAACGGGTACTCTTGTGAACCCCAGCCTTTCGAGATGGGGCAGTCCTGCCACTATTCCTTCGTAGTTTTCAGTGAGCATCTGGTAGGCCATCCGGTAATCGAACAGCTTTCTGTTGAAGGTGTCGGAGACAAATGCCATCTCGATGTTGATGTAGGGATTGTCGGTGATTGAGAAGAAATCATGTTCTATCTTCTCCCCGCGCTTTTTACCGAGTTTCGGATGGCTGTCGATAAGGGTGGTATCAGCCAGCAGCCCAAGGTATTCTTTTGCCTCCTTCCTGTATGCAAAAGTCCGGGAAAGCATAGAGGCGTATTTTGCGGCTACTTTGTAATTGCCGTTAATGATCTCGCTCTTTACCAGGATTCTGAGGTCCTCCGGAGCAATCCCCTTCATCACCATGTTCTCGAAGGCCCATCGTTCAGCTTCATTTATCATTCCGGTGGTGTAGTAGAAATAAGCGCCACGGCGAAGAACCTCGCCGTACATCTCCCATTTGAGGAATAGCGACTGCCCGTCGGGGCTCTGCAGGTAATGGAACATTTTGTCGGTCAGCCTTCCGGTTTCGCAAAGGGCAATGTTATTCAGGTAAATGGTAAGCCTGTTGGTCGACGGATGTCTGTCAATATAATCGTTGAGTTCCCTGTATTTCTCACCGTAAAACAGTCTTTCGGCGGTAAAATACTCGGAGTACATTTTGCTGTATCGCAGAACAGCCGTGATGGCTGCCAGCAGAAATGCCACTATCAGAATAATTAGGGTTTTATATTTTTCAATACGTTTGACCGCCAGGGGAATACCGATCCTGATCTTTGCTATTGCCGGAAGAAGAATGACAGCCATAGCGACAGCCGGGAACAGTATGAGGGGTGTACCAGTCCCTTCCCTCGAAAGCGGGTACACAACCAGGTCCCTGAAGTTATAGAACAGGAAGAATTCCCCCAGTAACCAGATCATCAGGAGAGTTGCGCCGGGCATTATTATAATTTTCGGCCATTCCTTTTTCAGCGATTTAAATGCAAGGTGAAGGGAATACATCATTGCAAACATCCATGCAAATCCTCCCGTTATAAGATACCAAAACGGGAAAAGCATCACTGGCAGCCAGCCTCTGGGGTGTCTCACCGCCAGGTAAAAGAAGAGAAGTTGCAGCAGTATCCCAAGGTTGTTGTGGACAAGGTACTGGTAATTTCCCTGCAGGGCAAAAAATGCAGTTCCGAAGAGAAGGGGCACGATGATGCCTTTTCTTCCGTTCAGCAGGCTTATGATACCAGCTATCAGTAAAGTCTGAAGACCGATTATCAAAGTTAACAGCAATCCGCCCAGGACAGGTACATGGAAAAAGGTTGTTATGAAGCGGCCCAGGTAAACCAGCAGCGATCCGGGCCGGGCGACTGTATCCCCGAAATAGTCGGCTGAAAAGATGAAAAGCGATTGCTTCTCCTGGTAAAATCCCACGTAATCGGCGACGAAGGCAAAGAAGATGAATATTGAGGCAAAGAACACCAGATATGGAAGTGATCCCGGGATCCGGTTCTTCTCAGTGATGACTTTATTTGCAGTGTTTTTTTTCATTGTCAGATGGTTACATCCGGATTGGCCCGGAGACCGCAGTCATTACAGCGGGAGCTTGTATCAACAGGTCCGGTTTCCATGCGATTTGTTTCATTCACCGGCCCATTTTGCCTGCAATGCTTCTCCCCTGGCGCTCTTCAGGATTTTCCCGGGATTGACATCCACTTCGAATGTCGAAAACTCCGGTACGTTGAAGCTTTTCAGGAAGCGATCGTAGAATCCGGGGTCCTTTTGCGGCATAATGAACGGTTTTGATGAGTTTCCGTCGCTGTCGATATGGGAAATGAAGAACCTGGCTGTCAGTCCGTCGGTTCTTTTGCTGCTGAAGGCAAGCCAGCGGCCGTTTGACGACCAGGAGTGATAACTGTCTGTAAAATCGCTGTTAAGAGCCATGTTTGTTGCTTTCATGGTTCGCAGGTCGATTGATACCAGATCGGCTTCCTTATGCCAGATAGGAAAACAGCCGTAATCGTGAAGCGTTATAACAATGTTATAACCATCGGGGGAAGTTCTTGGAAATGACACGCTTTTGCCAATGGCGGATGCGTTGAAGATTAATTCGACAGGACCTGTAAGCCTTGTCGCCTGGTTGAAGGGTACCCGGAACAGGTCATAGCGGACGCTGTCGTAACGGAACACCTCGCCGACCGCGGGCGCCCGGCAGAAATACAGGTAATTGCCGTCGGGCGACCATTCGGGATAGGTATCCATATACTTTTCCTTTTCAGGCAGGTCAAGCTCCATTATTTCGTTTTTTTCAATATCATACAGCACCAGCGAAGACTCCAGGTCGCTTACTTCCACCTTTTTATTGAGGGCCGAGTGGAACTGCTGCACTATCTTGTTTGAAGAATAGGCCACGTATTTTCCTGATGGATGCCAGCGGGGATAGACTGCCCCGTTCTTCAATTCTTCGGGTTTAAGGTTGACCTTTTTGAAATTGCCGTTGTTGTAGAAATACGTGCCGCCGAGGCTGCCCCTCATGTGGACCATGAAGCTTTCGGTGTTTCCTGTGTTGTTGTAGGAATGGCAGTTGAGGCAGTTCTCCTCGACCAGGCTGTTCTCGATTATCGACCTTTCACTGAAGCTCTCTAAATTTCGTTGTTTGATGAATATCTCCTTCCAGCTTTCATAGCCGGGATAGAGAAGCCTGTAGGTGATGTACTGATCGATGGGTTCTGCTGCTATGGTGTTGGTTACTGTTTTGAATTCCGACCAGCCTTCGGAGTCCCTGGCGAATACAGCGATCTTAAGTTCACCGCCCTTGTTTTCTTCAAGGAGTCTTCTCCAGCTCCGGGCAGGAATTGCTATGTTGCCGTTCCTGCTGCGCACCTCAATCGCTTTCCCGTTTGCAGACTGAAATCTTGCGGCGAATGCCGATCCTTCATTTTCAATCCTGAAGTTCATCGGGGCAATATTGAAGGGGATAACGGTTCCTGAGTAATCGGGGTTGATCGACGGGGCTTCATCCTTCATTCCGGTGTTTTTCCCGGGGCTGCCCGAGCAGGACCAGAGCATAATCAGGGCGGCTGAAACGGCAAAAATATATGATGGAAGCGGTCTCATATTTTAATAATAGCTATAATGAGAGTTAACAAATGTAACAATAAAAAAGATAAATGCGGCCCTTCCCCTTGCAGGGGATCCCGCATCCCGCAGGAAGCCGGGATGCGGGATGACATGGCGTATGGTAATCATAGGGGGTGAGGCCGCGGCGGGCGGCAATTAAAAGCGGTAAAGTAATTTTTCGGCCTGCAATGGATTCAGGGTCAACAGCAGGTCATAGTTATCCGGGTGTGCGGCCTTCTTCTTTGTTAAAAAACCTTAAATTCAAACGAATCTTTGGTTATTAAAATCTCTATATTTACATTTGATAGTAATCACTATCGTTGAAAACCAGGTATATTAAGTTCTTATAACCTAATCTGATCAAATATGAAAAAATCGAGTATCTCAAGACGTAATTTTCTTGGCAAGGCAGCTACCGTAGGGGTGGCAGGTGTTATCGTACCGACGATAATAACAAGCTGTGCCCGTGAAACAAAGAAAGTTGTTGAAGTGCCTGCATTTCTCGACCAGGCTCCCGATGGACCTGTTCTCAAGGCGGGTATTATCGGTTGCGGCGGCCGCGGAACAGGAGCAGCCATAAACTTCCTTAATGCCGGCCCAAATCTTCAGGTCACAGCCCTTGGCGACACATTCCAGGACCGTGTTGACAACTGCAAGGCGAGAATCCTAAAAGAGAAGAATCAGGAAGTTCCTGCCGAGAACTGCTTTGTCGGATTCGATGCTTATCAGAAGGTAATTGATTCAGGAGTTGACATTGTAATTCTGGCAACCCCTCCGTTCTTCCGTCCCGAGCATCTGGCAGCTGCAGTAGCAGCCAAGAAGCACATTTTTGCAGAGAAGCCTGTAGCTGTTGATCCCACCGGTGCAAGGTCAGTAATGGCAACCGCGAAGAAAGCTGAAGGTCTGGGTTTGAGCATAGCAACAGGAACCCAGCGCCGTCACCAGCGCGACTATGTTGCCAACTGGCAGCAGGTACAGCAGGGCCTGATCGGCGACCTCACCGGAGGCAATGTATGGTGGAACGGCGGAAAACTCTGGCATCGCGATAATGATCCGTCATGGAGCGAAATGGAGTGGATGATCCGCGACTGGGTCAACTGGACATGGCTCTCGGGCGATCATATCGTCGAACAGCATGTCCACAACCTCGACGTTGCCCACTGGTTCTTCGGAGCATATCCGGTCAAGGCAGTCGGGATGGGATCACGCCTCCGCAGGGTAACAGGCGACCAGTATGACAACTTCAGCATAGATTACGTGATGGAGAACGGTGTTCACCTGCATAGTATGTGCCGCCAGATTAACGGTTGTGCAAATAACGTATCCGAAAGGCTTCAGGGAACCAGGGGTTCGACCAACTGCCAGAACACAATACTCGACCTGGCAGGAGCAGAACTCTGGAAATATGGATATCCTTTGGATGCCGACGGCAAACCGACAAATAGTGTAAGCGTCGATCCTTATGTGCAGGAGCACATCGACCTCGTCACGGCAATACGTACCGGTAAGGTATTCAATGAACTTGAAACCACTGCCATCTCAACAATGGTTGGCATCATGGGAAGGATCTCGGCTTATACCGGAAAAGAGACCACCTACGAGGAGATGATGAACTCCGACCTCAAGCTTGGTCCGACTGTATTTGCATTTGGTCCCGTAGATATTCCCAAGGATGTTCCGATTGCAGGAGAACCATATGTTCCACCGACACCCGAACAGCTCGCTGAGCAGGCCAGGAGAAGGGCTGCAAGAGCGGCAGCAGGGAACTAACTCAAAAATTCTCAACAATGAGTAACTCGAGAAGAGATTTCATTAAAAAAGCAACGACAGGTGCTGCATTTCTGGCAGCACCTGCCATTTTAGGATCTGCCAAAGCCTCCGGACAAACGAAGGCGGCAGATGCCGTTACACCTTTCAGGCTGAAATATGCCCCGGGTCTGGGCATGTTCCGGCAGCACGCGGGTCAGGATCCCATCGATAACATTAAGTTTATCGCCGATCAGGGTTTCAGGGCTGTCTTCGACAATAACATTATGAGGCGGGAACCTGCAGTTCAGGAGAAGATCATGAGCGAACTGAACCGTCTTGGAATGGATTTCGGTCCCTATGTACTCAGGGCCGATTCCGGCAAGCAGGATTTTGTCCTTAACACCCAGGAAGTTCGCGATATGCTTATAGCCCAGATGAAAGAGGGAGCAGAATTCTCAAAAAGGACCGGCGCCAAACAGGCACTGATAGTCCTCGGCAGATATGATATGAAACTCCATATGGATTACCAGACAGCCAATGCAATCGACAACCTGAGGTATTGCTGCGATATTATGGAGCCGGCAGGAGTGACATTAGTTCTTGAACCGCTCAACCATCACACAAATCACCCGGGGTTGTTCCTCAAGGGTATTCCTCAGGCCTATGCTATCTGCAGGGCTGTAAACTCACCGTCATGCAAGATAGTGGATGATCTTTATCATCAGCAGGTTAGCGAGGGCAATCTTATCCCCAACATGGAGATGGCCTGGAGTGAGATTGCTGCTCTTCACCTTGGAGATAATCCCGGGAGGAATGAGCCTACTTCCGGGGAGATCAATTACAAGAATATCTTTAAATTCCTGTACAACAAGAAGTACGACGGCACACTGTGCATGGAGCACGGGATGAGCCAGAGAGGGACCAAAGAGGGCGAAGCCCGGGTCATTCAGGCTTACCGCGAATGCGATAGTTTTGAAGTGTGAAATACTTAAAGAGGCTGTGAAATCAGCCTCTTTTTTTTGTTTATTTTTGTTATTTAACCACGGATTAACACGGAGTAAAGACGGAGTAACACTGTTAAAATTAAAACTCTTAACTCCGTGGAACTCCGTTTTATCCCGAAAGCTTTCGGGATGGGGGTGGAGCATGCCGGAAGGAAAAGTTGTTCACCTAATAACGAGTCATAATAAAGTATCAAAACAGTTCAAATATGGGAAAGAGATTATCGTCATTAGTACTCACTCTGGTGTCACTGGTTTTTTTAATCACTTCCTGCCGTCAGGGGCCGCGGCTCTTTGTAGGCGGGTTCACTGAAAAGGAAGGGGATAAGGCCATGTCGGTTTTTGAATTCAATCCCGTGAGCGGGAAACTGAGTTACGTTTCCTCGTCCGACGTTGGTCCGAGCCCGTCTTATTTCTGTTTTTCTGATAAGACAGGCCTTTTTTATGTCATCAACGAGGTAATGAAATTCAGGGGACAGTTCGGCGGCGGGTTGTCGACTTTCAGATACGATGAGGATAACGCCGGTTTTGAAAAGCTTAATGAGATGCTCATTCCATATGCCGGGCCCTGCTATATCTCGATGTCGGCCGACAGCGGGCATCTGTTTATAGCCAATTATCCCAACGGGTCAGTGGCTGTGGTAAAACTGGATGAAGCAGGATTGCCGGAGACCATCACCGACACCATCCTGTACGTTAAGGAGCAGCCCGACAGGTCGCACGCCCATATGATACTTCATGATCCGGCAGGACGGTATGTCTATGTCACCGACCTTGGTCTCGACAGGATAGTGGTATATGACTTCGACAGCAGGGAGGGGAAGCTGAATCAGCTTGAGAATGGCATCACAACCCTTCCCCCAGGGTCGGGTCCCAGGCATTTCGCGTTCAGCAGCGACGGTTCGCGGCTTTATGTAATAAATGAGCTCGGCTCCACGATGATGGTGTTTGGTGTGGAGGAAGGTCAGGGACTGAAGCTTCTTCAGACCCTTCCGACAAAGAAGGATGACATGGTTGACAACAACTACTGTGCGGATGTCCATATAAGCATTGACGGCAAGTACCTGTACGGTTCAAACAGGGGAGAAAACAATATAGTCACATTCCTTATATTACCCGACGGACTGCTTGAACCGGCAGGACATAACTCCTGCGGCGGCGACTGGCCCCGGAACTTCGTACCAGACCCTTCTGGCAGATACCTGATTTCAGGAAACCAGAAATCGGATCAGATTACTGTCTTCAGGATAAATAAAAGAACCGGGCTGCCTCAGAAGGCAGTCGATTCGGCACAGGTGAAAATGCCTGCCTGTCTGAAGTTTTACAAGTGATGCCGACTTTGTTATCACACCCTTCCCGTTTCCCCCTTTCAACATCTCACTTACCCCCTTTCTTATTTCCCCCACGGGGGAAATGATTCCTCCATTGAGTACTTCTGCACTTTTACAGGATAATTGGGAAATGGGAATAATAAGATTGTTTTCGGGATCCTGCAGGTGTGATAAGCCTTGCCTTATGCTCATCTTCGTTTATCAAATGTTGAAATTTGGATTTTTTCCCGCCTTTTGCAGGAGTTTGGGGGCCCCTTCCCCCCTGGGGGAAGGCCGGGGAAGGGGGTAAACATACCAGAGGAAGGCCGGGAAGGGGGTAAAGACGATAAAAATTGATATTTTTATACTCCATTAAAGAAAGTCATTAATATTTTACTAACATTAATACCGGTTTTCAGTAACGGTACATATCATGAACAGGGAAACATTAATAAAACGGCTTAATGAGAATCAGCCTCAGGGATGGGACATCGTTGTAATCGGCGGAGGGGCAACGGGACTTGGGATTGCCCTTGATGCCGTTACGCGCGGTTACAGGACCATCCTGTTCGAGCAGTCGGATTTCACAAAGGGAACTTCATCAAGGAGCACCAAGCTGGTCCACGGAGGAGTCAGGTACATGGCCCAGGGCGATATACTGCTGGTGAAAGAAGCTCTTTACGAGCGGGGGCTTATTCTCAGGAATGCACCTCATATTACTGCAAACCAGGAATTTGTCATTCCCGTTTATACTTACTGGGATGTATTTCTTTACACGGTGGGGCTCAAGTTCTACGATCTCCTTGCCGGGAGGCTGAGCATGGGGAAATCTTATTTCATAAACCGTTCGAAGGCTCTTGAAAGAATTCCGCTTCTCAAGTCCGAAGGGTTGAAGGGAGGCATTGTCTATCACGACGGTCAGTTTGACGATTCCCGCCTGGCGCTCACTATTGCCGGGGCATGTGTCGAAAACGGCGGAACGGTTCTCAACTATTTCAGGGTAGAAAAGTTGTTAAAGGATGAGAAGGGCCATATCAGCGGGGTAGAGGTTAAGGATATGAAATCGGGGGAAATGTATTCCGTTAATTCGAAGCTGGTTATAAATGCCACGGGTGTTTTTGCCGATCGGATCCACAGGATGGACAATCCCTCGGCAAGAGCAACAATTAAGCCAAGTCAGGGTGTTCATGTAGTACTCGATAACAGTTTTCTAAATAGCAAGTCGGCAATTATGATCCCGAAAACTGACGACGGCCGTGTTCTTTTTGCCATACCCTGGTACGGGAAAGTAGTGGTCGGGACCACCGACACCCCGCTTAATGAAATAACGCTTGAGCCAAAAGCGCTCGATGAGGAGATTGACTTCATTCTCAGGACTGCCGGGAGGTATCTTACCAGGGCCCCGTTGAGGGAGGATGTTCTCTGCATCTTTGCAGGGCTCAGACCTCTCGCGGCCAATCCCGACAAGCCGGAGGCAACAAAGGAGGTGTCAAGAAGGCATAAGATAACCCTTTCAGATTCCGGACTTCTTTCAATAATAGGAGGAAAATGGACTTCATACAGAAGGATGGCGGAGGAGACGATTGACAGGGCAATAAAAGCCGGGATCGTTGAAAGCAGGGAATGCAGGACCAGGAACTTC
This sequence comes from Bacteroidales bacterium, assembly GCA_049294075.1. GTDB lineage: Bacteria > Bacteroidota > Bacteroidia > Bacteroidales > VadinHA17 > LD21. Next base: position 9,327 of record JBAQCK010000195.1, read on the forward strand.
CGCTTTTGTTCCGATGGTGCAGCTGCAGCTTCGGACCGTCTGAGCGTCTATGGAGATCATGCTTCCGAAATCAGGAAGATCATTGAGGATGAACCCGGAATGGGTGAGCCGGTACATCCGCGGCTGCCATATTGCAGGGCAGAAATTGTATGGATTGCCAGGAATGAAATGCCAGGGACGCTTGAGGACATGCTGGCCCGCAGGACAAGGGCGCTGTTTCTTGATGCCAGGGCAAGCGCTGAGGCAGGTCCTGTTGTGGCCGGAATAATGGCAAAGGAATTCGGTTTCAGCAGATCGTGGCAGGAAAATGAGATATCTAAATACAACGACCTGATAAAAATCTATACATAAAACATAACACTTTTTCATATGAACAAGTATATTCTTGCCCTTGACCAGGGAACAACGAGTTCCCGTGCTATAGTTTTCAATCATTCCGGAAGACCTGTTGCCTCCGCGCAAAAGGAATTCACCCAGATATATCCGAAACCCGGTTGGGTGGAGCATGATCCGGAAGAGATATGGTCGACACAGGCAGGCGTTGCCACGGAGGTTATTGCAAAAGCCGGAGTGAAAAGCGCAGATATTGCCGGCATTGGAATCACCAACCAGAGGGAAACGACAGTGGTATGGAACAGACTGACCGGCAAGCCCGTGTACAACGCCATAGTGTGGCAGGATCGCAGGACAGCCGGCTACTGTGACAAACTGAAAGCCGAAGGCGCCGACAGTCTGATACTTGAGAGGACAGGGTTGATAGTTGATGCCTACTTCTCAGCGACGAAGATTAAGTGGATCCTTGATAACGTAAGCGGTGCAAGGGAACTTGCAACCAGGGGTGAACTTGCATTCGGCACAGTCGATTCGTGGCTTGTTTGGAACCTTACACGCGGAAAGCTGCATATCACTGATGTCTCGAATGCATCAAGGACCATGCTGTTCAATATTCACACCCTTGAATGGGACAGGGAACTGCTCAGAGTGTTTGACATCCCCGAAAGCATGCTGCCGGTGGTTAAATCGTCCAGTGAAATTTACGGAAGCACCGTGGGCCAGTTCCCATCCGAGATCCCCGTGGCCGGAATAGCCGGTGATCAGCAGGCAGCCCTGTTCGGCCAGATGTGCATCGAGCCGGGTATGGTAAAGAACACTTACGGCACCGGATGTTTCATGATGATGAACATAGGGAACAAGCCTATCGCGTCGAAGAGCCGCCTGCTGACAACAGTTGCCTGGAAGATAGGGAATGAGACCAGGTACGCGTTTGAAGGTTCCATTTTTATTGCCGGAGCTGTTGTGCAGTGGCTTCGCGACAGTCTGGGTGTCATTACAAAGTCGGCCGAGGTTGAGGAGCTTGCCGCTAAGGTAAGCGACAGTGACGGAGTTTATTTTGTTCCCGCATTCGCCGGACTGGGAGCTCCTTACTGGAATCAGCATGCCCGCGGTACAATCGTCGGTATCACACGGGGCTCCACCGCGGCTCATATTGCCCGTGCAGCCCTCGACAGCATTGCTTTCCAGACACTTGAGGTACTGCAGGCCATGGAGAAGGATTCGGGCATTGATATAAGGGAACTGAGGGTCGACGGAGGAGCAACTGTAAACAACAATCTGATGCAGTTTCAGGCCGATCTTCTCCAGGCGAGCGTCATCAGGCCTGAGATAACCGAGACCACAGCGCTTGGGGCGGCATATCTGGCAGGACTGGCAACCGGATACTGGAGGAACATAGATGAACTTTCGAAGCAGTGGCAGATCGACAGGATATTTGTGCCTGTTATGACACCTGAAAAGAAAGAATCGCTTGTAAAGGGATGGAAGAGGGCAGTGAAAGCCACGGAAGCCTGGGCGGAGGAGTAAGGCGTGAAGGCGTGAAGGCGTGAAGGCGTGAAGGTTGTGCCAGTTATGCCAGTCATGCCAGTCATGCCAGTCATGCTGGTCGTTTACACTAATAATGACTTGCAGAACCGGCAGAACTGGCAAAACCGTTATAAGCAATCAACAACCAATCATAATTAACCAAATACCTTTAACCTATGAATCAATTCTTTGCTGAATTTTTTGGAACAGCCATGATCCTTGTCTTTGGATCCGGAGTAGTGGCAAACGTTCTTCTCAACAAGACAAAAGGGAATAATGGAGGCTGGATAGTAATAACCTTCGGGTGGGCCGTTGGTGTTTTCACGGGTGTCCTGATATCTGCATCAGTAAGCGGGGCTCATCTGAATCCGGCTGTTACACTGGCACTTGCCATTGCCCATAAATTTTCATGGGCCAAAGTACCTCTTTACATGCTTGCCCAGGTGCTCGGGGCAATGTTCGGGGCAGGGCTGACCTGGCTGGCATACAAAAAGCATTTTGATGCCACCGAGGATGCTGATTCCAAACTCGCCGTATTCAGTACCATGCCTAATATCAGGAGTTACTGGTACAATGTTCTGACCGAGATAATAGGCACCTATGTTCTTGCACTGGCGGTCCTTTACATGGCTGAGCCGGAGGTCGGACTTGGTGCCCTTAATGCACTTCCGGTGGCTCTGGTTGTTCTGGGTATAGGATTGTCGCTGGGAGGGCCCACTGGCTACGCCATAAACCCGGCCCGTGACTTTGGTCCCAGGATTATGCACTTTCTTCTTCCAATACCTCACAAAAGGAACAGCGACTGGAAATACTCATGGGTTCCGATAGTCGGTCCCATGATCGGCGCCGCACTTGCAGCCGGGATGTTCCTTGTCTTTGGCGGTTAACGGCTTAAGCCGGGTTTTATATCTTCCCGTTTTCGAGCAATTTTTCCGTAAGATATGTTTTACAGCGGAACTATTTTTAACCCAAAAATTCAAATGGCATGAGAAAATTATTACTTCTTATTGCAGGTCCGATTTTTCTTTTTGCACAAATGGCAAGCCAGCAGCCGGTGTTTGTAAAAGGGAGCAGGGTTTTCAATGCAGGGCTGGGGGTTGGTACCACAGTTTTTTCGAGCACTTACAACAGGATGGTCATTCCTCCCCTTTCAGCTTCGGTCGAGATGGGGGTGACAGATCATGTTCTTGAAAAAGGTTCGGTTGGTGTCGGACCGTACCTGGCATTTCTTTCATACAAATGGCAGTCCTCAAATTACAGGGCGCAGTACACGAACACAATTATTGGAGTGAGGGGCAATTTTCACTATCCCCTGGTTGATATGCTTGATACATATTCAGGGCTTCTGCTTGGCTATGATATTGTGAATGTGAAGGAAACAGGCGATCCTTACGATAGTTATGAAGACTCCGCCAGTCATATTGCCTGGGCCTGGTTCGTTGGCGGGCGTTATTATTTCCGCGAAAATATGGCAGCGATGGCGGAGATCGGATATGGTGTGGCCTACCTCAATCTGGGGATGGCATTCAGTTTCTGATCGTCTTCGCTGAGTGGTTGGGATAATAAAGAAAGCCAGCACCCCGTTTTATCAGCATTAATCAATTATGTTAGTCAAATACAATTTCCAGAGCAGGAAAGTGCGAATGGGTGCTGGCCGGATTCAAATTTAGGGATGAATGTTTTAATGATTAAGTCGATTAAATAACAATTAAACAAAGTTATTAACAATTGGACCGGTCAGGAATGTCGTGCAAGTCGTGCAAGTCGTGCAAGTCGTGCAAGTCATGCAAGTCATGCAGTATTAAGAACAGCCAAGAAAACCATATCGTTTCAGGTAAAAAAAATGTTGTAAAACGATAAGCCAGATATTGTTTTACGATAAAAATTCGTGAGTTTTGTAAGCTATCAGCTATCAGCTATAAGCTATCAGCTCGAAGTAGTGTTTCATGGTAAATGACCTGCAAGACCTGCAAGACACTTCTTCGCTGAAGCTACGAAGTGCAAAGCCTGCATGACCTGCAAGACTTTCCTTGGCAAGTGGGTCCTGAAACGGGAGGGACTTCAATATTGTTAAAAAACTACTGCCAGTCGCAGACGAAGCTTGTGGCTTCATGCTTCTGTTGTTCTTTCTTCAGTTGTTCTTTTTCCTTGATCTGGCTCTGAATCCTCAGATAGTGTTCTTTGAGCCTTCTGGCGTTTTCCTCAAGTTGTTTTTCCAGGCTAAGCTTGTAGGGGCTTATCCTGACTCCCTTGTACAATTCCTGTGTTTCCATAGTTGCCAGTTTTACTTTATGGTACCTAATCCATAAGCAGGTGACAAATATTAAACGTATATCCTGACAAAATATTCTCAAACCACAGCAATTTATTGATTGCCGCAGCCTCTTCAGTTCCTCAAAGAAGGCCAGCACCCCGTTTGTTTAGTTGTTAATCAGTATTTTGTTGTGCTAAATTCCAGAATTGGAAAGGTGAAAGATGCTGGCTGAAATCAAAGTTAAGAAAAACTGGAGAAATAAAGTAATTTGTTTAAGTGACAATAATAATCAAGTTATGAACATTTTTTGATATGGTGTCTGATCAGAAAGCAGGAAGACATAAACAGTCGTGCCAGTTATGCCAGTCATGCCAGTCGTGCCTGTTGTGCCGGTCGGGCAGATAAGGTTATGTTTTACAAGACTGGCATGACAGGCATAACAGCGAAACTGGCATAACAAACAATACAGCATCCTCTCCCGGGGCTTAGCCGGAAGTCAAAAATTCCAGGATGTTAAAAAAATCAGGGGATGGAATTGAAATTTATTTTTTCCTGAAAATCAGGTTGAACAGGAACAGGATAATAATAGCGCCTATTGCCCCCGTCAGTATAGCGGCGACCCAGCCTGTGCCCAGGCTTAAACCAAGTTTCCCAAGCAGCCAGAAACCCAGAAAGCTTCCTGCAATACCAACAATGATATTGCCAATAAGGCCAAGACCACTGCCTTTGTAGAGCACGCTTCCAAGCCAGCCGGCTAAAGCGCCAATCAGAAGAGTTACTAATATTTCCATTTTTAAACGGTATTGATGAGAAATTATGAGTATCACAATTTAGGAAATATTATGTTATAAAACAACCCCGAAAATTGAAAAAAAAAGACCAGAGAAATGGACATTATAGTATCTTAGCTTAGCCTGACGGAACAGGTACTTTTGGCAGGTGACATTATCAAGGGGGAAATGAATCCTCCCACTACGTGCTCCTTCCCCCTCTGGAGACGGGAGGTATGGGGGCAAATTGTAATTAAAAAATATATATTGATGAAAAAATCAGGTTTAAAATCCGGATCATTACTGACAGTCATGCTGATGATCTTGCTTCTGCCATTTATCCAGGCATTGAAAGCTGAACCGAAGCCAAAGGAAAGAAACATTCTTGCAACTGAAGCCAAAGCCATTGGTCTGTCAGGGGCCATTATAAACGATAACACATGGAACAAGCTTCCGGGGTATAAGGACCGGCAGTTCTGGGAAGGACTTTCCGGCAGCATCAGGCAGGAGTATATAAAAAATGCCGAGGCTTATCTCGATTATGACTGGCCCGTTGTGAAAGCCACCGATTATCTCGAATTCATTCGTTCAGGCGACCGGCGGCAAAGCGTTTACTCTGCCTGCAGCAATGCCCTCATTTCCCTTGTAATGGGTGAGCTTGTTGAAGGCAAAGGCCGGTTTCTTGACCAGATAGTGAATGCAGTTTGGTATTACAGTGAACAGACATGGTGGGGCTGGTCGGCACACCTTGGCGCCCAGAAGGCAGGATCGGGACTGCCGGATGTAAATGAACCTTATGTGGATCTGGGAGTGGGGGAGGTGACAAGCAACCTGTCGATAACCTGGTACTTGTTTAAGGACGAATTCGACAGGGTTCACCCTCTTATTTCCCATAGGCTGAAGCAGGAAATAGAAGAGAAGGCACTCGATCCGTATTTTACCAGGGACGACTGGGGCTACATGGGTTTCAGGGGAGGCCGTCCGAATAATTGGAATCCGTGGATAAACTACAATATGCTTACAAGCTACCTGCTGATAGAAACAGATCCGGCGAGAAAAACAGCACAGGTGAACAAGATTCTGAATTCACTTGATAAGTTCCTGAACGGCTATTCCGACGACGGCGGCTGCGACGAGGGTCCTTCGTACTGGGGAGCCGCTGGCGCGCTGCTGTATGAATGCCTCGAGATTATGAAAAATGTAACAGACGGGAAATTCGATGTGTTTGACCATCCTCTGATTCAGAACATTGGTAATTACTTTTATAAGGTGAACATCCATGCGCCTTACTTCATAAATTTTGCAGATGCTGATGCAACAACTGGCGGCAATCCGTCGGTGGTTTACAGGTATGGCAAAGCAATAAATGATCCGGCGATGTGGAAGTTCGGAGCTTACCTCGCTGAACTCGGAAACTGGGGAGAAAAAGCAATGTCGGGAAGAATCTTTGACCAGGTAAGGAATCTCGGTCTGATCAGCGAAATCAGGACTACCGGGGCAAAAGAAGCCCTGGTGGCCGGTTTCTGGTTCCCGGATACTGAGGTTGCAGGTGCAAGAGACAGGGAAGGCAGCTTTTCCGGTTTCTTCTTTGGTGCAAAAGGAGGCTTCAACGCTGAGAGCCATAATCACAATGATGTCGGCTCCTGCCTGATGTATTTCGACGGTAAGCCATGTCTTATCGACCTTGGAAGGGAAGAATATGTGGCGAAGACATTCGGTCCGCGGCGATATGAAATATGGACGATGCAATCGGGGTATCATAATCTGCCGGTTATAAACGGGATCGATCAGAAGGATGGAGAAGCGTTTAAGGCCAGGAATTCTTCTTTTACATCCAATGCAAGGTCAGCCGCCTTTACAACCGACATAGCCGGCGCTTATCCCGAAGGGGCAAAGGTATTTAGCTGGGTCCGGACCTATACCTTAAACAGGGGCAGGAGCTTCGTTATAAGCGATAAGTATGAACTGAAGGAGGTGACCGGTGCTCCCACAACCTCGAACCTGATGACTTACTGCAAGGTAACTCAGGTTAAGCCCGGATTATTGAAATTTGATGGTGACGGATTCACTATGAATATGACATATAATCAAAGAGTACTAACCCCTGAAATTGAGTATATTGAGATTGCTGACAGGACCCTGAAGAGATACTGGCCCAACGGAGTGACCAGGGTAAAACTTAAGGTGAATAATCCGGGTTTGAAAGGAAGTATGAGCGTTGTTTTTACAAAGGGATGAAGAAAATACACTCCGGAGGAGTCAACGCCCGGAAACTACTTGATTTCCAAACCGTAAAAATCAATGCAATTCAGTCCGAGGATCTTAAGCTGGACTTCCTTCTGCATTCCTAAGATGTAGTCCTGACTTGTGACGTATCGTGAAATTAGTGCGGTTTTATTTTATAACACACTGAATATGAGTAGTAAAAAAATTTTAAAATTGGGTTTTACCGCACTAACTCATATTTTTGTTCTGAGCGTTGAAAGAGGCCTGTCGACTTGAGAATAAGTTCAGAGGATTTTGGTGCCAATCAGGTATTTAGTGTATCTTTAACAGGCTGATATCTAATCTCGTAAGTTTCCCCTCCTTGCCAAGGAGGGGTGGCCCGGGCAGTAGTTTTGTACGGGCCGGAATTCGATCCCGGGCCGGGGTGGTTGAGGAGAACCTCATGGTGATTATATCCAGATTGAA
>JBAQCK010000196.1:0-6063 GCA_049294075.1 Bacteroidales bacterium
TTATAAAATAAAACAGACATATTCAAGTTGACATGACACTAGTTTCTTCCCAGTATGAGTAGTAGAAAACCTCGCAGCCAAATTTCCGTGCAAGGGTCCTTGCTTCCGCTTCGCTTTCCGGGGCCACCATGGTGGCTTCAATCGTCTCCCCGTTTATCTTCGCGCCATAGGTATCGAGGGCTATCATGACCGTTCTCCAGCAGCGCTCTTTGCCTGCCGCCTCAGCCACCTTCTCATAGGGAGCGGGTATGACAGCCATCCGGTCAGGTGCGGCAAACAGGTCTTCCAGCCAGTGGCCGAGCTGACCGGGACCATCAATCCTGTTCAACAGCTTGCCTTCTGAGGTGTAGGTCTCAAAAGCGTAATTCATGTAGTCTTCCAGTGCTTTCATATTCTCTTCATTAATTTAGTTGACAGTACATTGTAACTTAATACTATGCAATCCTGAACAGGAGTTCCCCCGCACGGTGGATTTCCAGTGATAATCCCGTCCACCGCATCAGCAGGTACAGGAGTGCAATCGCCAGAGGTATCAGAACCCACGCAGAGCTGAATATTCCGTGAATCCAGCCTGCCGCCGAACCAACGAAGCGGACAGAGCGGCCCAGGAAGCTGTTGTCAGTCTCCTGCTTCCGGTCGCCCTGCGCTTCCCTGACCAGTTCCATTATAGCCTGTCTCATCTGTTCCCCTGAGTCCCGCTCTCTTTTTCTGCTGTATTTGTCCTTCACCACTTTCATCCTGTACATGGTCAGTTGACATAGAACTTACTCTCGGCTATTGTTACCGTAACGCCGGGATTGTCATGGATGTTATGGTCGAGGCGCAGTTCCACCATTTCGTCGAGGTTCTCTCCGCACTCGTCCTGGTTGACATCCCTGCTCCAGATATACCCTTCGTCCTTGAGATATAACTTGCTGTTCACGGCAATTTCCTTTCCGTTTTCATCCTTTTCGCGGTGAATTGTCCCGTGAAAGCAGTGAGCCCACCCGTTCTTTCCCTTCTTCGCCATGAAGAGTTCGGTGATTTCGATGTTCAAAGGCTTCTTTTTCCTGCCGCCCGGCAGATTTGTGTCTTCCTTTTTCATATGATTGACTTTATTGATTTCACACTTTCCGGCTGCAAGTATAGTCTGGCGCTCCGTAAACTATTTACGGAGTGCATAATAAAATCAAAATCTGGCTTAATTTTAGCTTCTGCGTCTCCAATACTGACGCAGCAACTGGTTGGAAATCCGTAGATATATCAGCCGGTCAGGCCTTTTTGTTCAGATGCATGTATTCACTCTTCAGCATAGTTGTTGAGTGCCCTGATCAGCATTCTTCTTGCCATGCTGACGGCAAAAGCCGGCCCGTATATTCTGGCCTTGTCTCCATAGGGAAGCACGGCCTTCCTGAGGAATGCCTCATCCATGACAACCTCCATTGCAATGACTATCTCCTGTGCATCTTCCGAAAGGATAACCTGGTTTTCGGTGAATCTGGAGTTGCGGATCTCCTCCGCGAGAGAAATGTCGTAACCGATATGTACTGTATGCCTTCGTCCCTTGAAGTTGAACATACCCAGTGACATTTCGATGCGATTTCGCAAACGGTCGTAAAAATCCTTGTCGCGTGCAAAGATTGAAGTACCAGTCTCGAGGTCTCTGATCCTGTCAAGTCCGTAAATAGCAGTTGAACCGTTTTCTCTTCCTATTACATACCATCTTCCTGAGTATTCTTTCAGCACATATGGCTCAAGACTGTGACTGGTGATGTTCTGGTAGGCGTGAAACTTGAAGTAGATATGATGGCATCCGCAGATTGCATCGTAAATTGCTGCCAGCCATTCGCTGCCAGCGAAGTCGGGGAGAGGCTCATAGAATATCACCTTGTCGGCATAGATGTTTCTTCTGTCAAGGTCTATCTCGAGCCGCGACATTATCCTCTCCAGTGAGCTTCTGACATTCCTGAAGGCGGAGGCATTTCGGAACATGTTCAGCTTGTCGAGAGCCATCCAGATGGTTTCGACATCCTCTCCGGTCACGGGTATGTCGAAATATGCGTTTTCGTCGCTGTAGGCATAACCCCTCTTGTACCTGTCATAGATTATGGGCATGGAGAATTTGCTGCGCATTGTTTCGAGGTCCTTCTCGAGCGTTGAAATTGATACCGGGTATCCTTCTTCCTTGAGAAGGTCTTGTATCTTCTCAAGAGAGGGGTAGTCGCGCCTGCGGATTGCGTTGTCTATCAGGCTGAATCTCTTGTAGGGGTTTTTGCTTACTGGCATGGGGGCGGATTATTCGGTTGTCATTTTATCTGAACACGGGAGGATTGAATCAGGTCTGTCATGGTTTAATGTGGGGGTCAGCCCGTTTCCTGATCAGTGAAACAAGCTTCGGTTCCATGTAGTAGTAGTTATCCGGGATATTCAGAACAATAACTTTCTTGTTCATGATCTCATCGCCGAAGTGCGTTTCGATAGCCACCTGGTGCTTTTTCTCCATGACAAGGATCAGGTCGGCCCATCTTATCAGCTCGCTGCTTACGGGCACATTTGCGCCCCTCTCTGTACCTGCTGACAGGGCATTCAGGCCTTCTTCCCGGTAAACGGTTTCTGCCGTGCTGCTGCGCATCTCGTTATGGCTGCAAACAAACAGGATCTTCTTACCCGCCGGTTCCCTATGTTCATTTTCTTTCATTTCCGTCTCTTTTTTTCAGTGGTTTACCGCAAAAAAAGCCGACAGCTCCTCCTCCTATGTAGGGAGTGAACGTATTGAAATGAATTTCAGTATGAAAAACGCAAATTTCCGGGGCAAGGGGCCTGCGCCCTGAGACAGCGGCATTAGTGGTATGCTCTGGTTGATAAATGCGCGATCAGAGGCTAATTTATGGCTGAGGCGGTATTATCGGATTTATTATCATCGTGGCAATCCGTAGGTCACCTCAACCCTGCGGGGAGATATTACAAATTTGATTTCCTTGTCTTTTACAGTGAGCTTCTTCCGCGACAGGTTAGAGGAGAACATCTTTGCAGTCAGTTCCATATTGAGTATTGTATTGGCGATATCCATATCCGTGATGCCGCTGCCGGTGCTTACAGCGCAGCCAATATACAGGCCGTTATAGTGGCCGATATAATGAATGCTCTTTTCCTGATCCCATTTCGACAGGTTGAAATCGATGATACGAGGATTGACCCATTCCTCCTTTTTCTTTGCCATCGGATTGCCGGTATTAGATAAAACTAAACGGTTACGATCAAAGATAAATATTCCTTTTATCCGTTTAAAGACAGGAGGGAGTATTTTTAGTATTTTAGCATTGGTGTAATTGATTACCCGCGAGAAATGAGCAAGAGCGAAACGGTTCACATGAAGAACAAAGCCCGGAAGGTTCTGGAGGTGTTCCCTTCTTTTCATGAACTGATGAACAACCACGGTCTGTATAAAGTAGACAAAATCCTGTTCAGGTCCGAGCTGAAGAAATACTCCTCAAGGCAGGAGTGGGAGGGAGTAGCTCTTGCTGCTGACAAGATATCGTCATACATGAACGGCAGGGAATTCTGGAAGGAGTATGATTTCGATACTCAGGGAAACGGATCAGCAACGGTTTTCATTAACCCGATAAATACAATTGAGGTCGGTTTTGAAACATTCCTCGCACTTATTATCCTTTTCTACATTTCGAGCATTGATTTCAGGCCAGGCAAAAAGCAATACCTCGCCTGGAGGGAGTTCACCAATGACGAAGTAATAAGAAAGATACTGGAATAAATGTCACGGTTTGTGACACCTATCAAAACTGAGACAAAATAGTATATCATGAGACCCAAGAGAATTATTCTTATCCGCCACGGTGAATCTGAAGGAAATGCAGATCCTTCAGTCTACAACAGGAAGCCTGACTATGCACTTGAGCTTTCTGCAAAAGGATTGCTGCAGGCAGCCAGGGCGGGTGAAGAGCTAAAGAGTATTCTTAAGAATGAATCGCTCTTTTTTTATGTTTCTCCATTCTGGCGAACCCGTATGACCTTTGAACAGATCGCCGCGAGCTTTCCGTCATCCCGGTTCCGGTATGTCGAGGAGCCCAGGCTCAGGGAGCAGGAGTGGGGACATCTTCGTTCTGAGGAGGAGAAGAAAAGAATAGATGCCGAGAGAGACGCGTACGGACCCTTCTATTTCAGGGTACCTGACGGAGAATCATGCGCTGATGTCTTCGACAGGGTCAGTGATTTCCTTGCCACCCTTCACCGCGATTTCAACAAGCAGGATTTTCCGGAAAATGCGGTTATCATAACACACGGTATGACCCTGAGGCTATTTCTGATGAGGTGGTACCACTGGAGCGTCGAGAAATTTGAATCGTACGGGAATCCGGATAATTGCCAGATCATTATAATGGAAAGAAATGAAGCCGGAAAATATAATCTGAAAAGTGGATTACAAACTCACACGGTCAAGCATAAATTTATCAGACCTGTCAGGATTGATGTAGGCTGATTCGGATGACTTTCACATCATGGAGCTTAAAGAAATCTATCGTATTTAAACCAGACTCAGAACCCTACCAAATAATTGGATTGTAATGATTCTGATTCGCTCTATTGAAGCTCCCCATTTTTCCACATTTGTTCAGTGGAATTACCGTCTTCATCTACGAAAATTCCTTTTCCATGCCGTTTATTATCTTTCCATTTACCGTCATAATAACTTCCATTGGCCCAGGTAAAAATACCCGATCCATCTATATTTCCATCCTTGAAATTGCCTTCATAGGAGCAGCCGTTCTCATATTTAATTAACCCCTTTCCATTTTGTACTCCATTTTTCCACTCGCCTGCATAAACTGTGCCATCTGTCATTGTCAGAGTTCCATCTCCGTTTTGCACTCCGCCTTCCCATTCACAATCATAAACATCGCCGTCTGCATCTGTATAAATGCCATGTCCGTGTTGCGCGCCATTTTTCCACTCGCCTTCATAAACACCACCATCTGTCCTTGTTAGAGTTCCATTTCCGCTTGGAAAACCTTCTTCCCATTCCCCATCATATACATTGCCGTCTGCAAATGTATGAATACCATGCCCGTTTTGTGCGCCATTTTCCCACTCACCCTCATAAACTCCACCATCTGCAAATGTCAGGGTTCCATTCCCGTTTTGCACATCATATTCCCATTCACCTTCATAAACACTGCCATCTGCATATTTACAGATACCATGCCCATATTTTTGGCCATTATTCCACTCTCCATCATAAACGTCGCCATCAGCTGTAGCATAATAGCCTTTCCCATGTTGTTCTCCATTAAACCAATCACCTGCATACACATCACCAGTATTCCAAAAACGCTGGCCATATCCATGTCTTAGTCCATCCTGAAAATCACCTCTGTAGTTGCCATCAGAATAACTCTCAGTGGGTTTACCAGCCATCTGAAGCAAAAATTCATTGTCCTCTTCAGTAGGTTCTACTTCTTCCTCAGCTTCATTTTTTTGCACCACCGTTTCAGTCAATACTTTTTGATCAGGTTCCTTCTTTTCCTTTATTTTCAGAATGAATTCATTAAATGGAAGTACTTTGTATCCCTTTGACTTCAAAAAGTCCCATAATTTCTTAAAGGTCAAATCGTCTCGAAAATACTCCCTGAAAGAATCATAAGAATCATACTTATTGAAGTAACCATCTGATTTGCCTTTGTTGTAAAAGCTAAACAGATATTCCTTTTCATGATCAACTTTTACGGCCTTCTGACCTGATTTGGTATTTTCTTTTGTGCCGGCTGAGCGGAGATACATTTGAATTAATGCGTTGTCTGCAGGATTTATGCTGTTCAGATTGTCTCCCCACTGATTCAGAATTTCATCTCTGAATACCATTTTGCTCTCCGAAAATATCCGGTACAAAACATATGCTGCATAATCGGATTCATGCCAGTTTTTGGCAAGGATTGTCTTGAGCAAATCCTCAACCGTCTCGAGGTAATCATCTCCTTCCTGTTCGCAAAGCCTGTAAAGTATGTCCAGCTCCAGGCCCTGAGTATCCAGTTCCTGTTCCGGATACTGATTCCTGACATAATCCAGAGT
>JBAQCK010000197.1:0-6908 GCA_049294075.1 Bacteroidales bacterium
ACTTTATATTATCGCGTGCGAGCGAAATCAGACCGGCCTTTTCTTTATCGGTGAAACTGATCTCATCCGACAGTCTCTCACCGGTCTTGCTGCCGTCCGGTTTTTCAAATAAACCTATGGCGTTGTATCCCACCACTCCCTCCTTGTCGCCGAACTTTGAATCGCCCGAGTTGCAGTAATCGATCTTCCTGAAATGAAGATTGCTGTTTCCTTCGGCCAGGTAAAGAAGCAGCAGTCCCGATGTCCATCCGCACATGCTTGTGACCAGCCCCGGATCATCGGTCCGGGAATTCTTCCGGAGTGTGGTAAGGAACCGTTCGGGGTCACCTGCAATAATGGCATCGGCTGTCGACCTGTCAACAGTGTATGCCGTTTTATAAGAAGGATAGTGCGAAAAATCACTGCTTATTACGAACAGGTTGTCGGAAGTGAACCATGGTCTCAGTATTTCAGCGATCTTCCTGATGTCTTCGGCTCTGTTCGTTCCTATAATAATTGGAACCAGTTCAGGTTCGTTGCTGAACCAGTACTGGATTAATGGAACCTGAACTTCGAGGCTGTGTTCCTGTTTATGTGCATCGACAGGGAAACTGAAAAGCTTGTTTTCCCTGAGCTTATTTGCTATTTCCCTGTTAACAACGGCCCTGCCAAGCGGTGTTATGAAATCGCCCGTGTAGTATGGCGAAGCTCCGTCAAAGGCCATAACATGACTGGATCCTATCAGGAAGATGTTTTTGTATGTTGCTTTCCTGTCAATTGCGGAGAAAGCTGATGCGGCAACCTTTCCGGAATAGACATAACCGGCATGCGGACTTATGATTGCCCTGACCTTTCCATCCGGAACCGGTGTCTTTACACAGGTTTCGAACAGCTCCGCAATATCCTTGCCAAGGGTTTCCCCCGAGGCAGCGTAAAATCTGCCTGCCGCAACAGGCTGTCTGTCTGATGACCTCTGCTGGGAAAATGCATCCATAACAATTAATATTAATGCCGCTGCAGTCACAAGCTTTCGCATGGTGCAAAGCAATTTGTTTACCGTAATAAAGTTATGGCAAATTATTCAGAAACAGAAGCTGACAGGAGGAAATTGAGCCGGCTTGCCTAAATAAATATCATTGACTCCTTCAGTACCTTTCCCGATTCATCGGTACCGTAGATTTTCAGTCCGACGCTCACCGTAGCCGAGCTTACTACATCGATCACCGGACTGAGATCATCCTTTATGTCATCAATATCGTCAAAGTCCTCAATGGGGAAATATATATGAAGGAACAGAACGCATTCAGGTTTGCTTATGCCTGAGAGAGCTTTAACAATTTTAGCAAGCCATATTGATGATGCCGTATTGAAATATTCAAGATTTAAACGTAAATTTGTGTTCTGCCTTGGATTTTTAACGTATTCATTGACCCACTCAAGAAGAGGTTCGAATATCCTGGGAGCGTTAATGGGAATTGACTTTCCCGAGAGAATCATTTCCCCGTTCAGATAGTTGAAATCTATCAGTGGGGTTTTGTCAGTTTGTTCAACGTATAGGTTCTTAAGCTCCTTCATGGCAGGATCGTTTTTTCCTTTTTTATATTCCTAATTGACCTACTTCAAAAGTATAACATCTTTTTTTATGTTATAAAATTTTAATCAAAAAGAAACGGTCAATAGTCAAATAAAAACATTCGTTAATATAAAACAAGCAATAAGCCTGATAAAACTCTCGCCTGCATTCCACGCTGATGCTCTTTATTCATCGATTTCATTAAAATGCTATATTTGCAGGCGTAATTTCTTAAACTGCAATGGAAATTAATCTCAGGAACAAAATAATCGAAGCGGTCAGGACGCTTTACAACAGTGAGGTCCCGGAAAATCTTGTACAGATCCAGGAGACCAGGAAGGAATTCAGGGGCGATTTCACGCTTGTTGTTTTTCCACTCTTAAGGTATTCGAAAAATACTCCGGAAAATACGGGCACAGCAATAGGTAATTTTCTTCAGGGTGAATTACCCCATGTTTCCGGTTTTAACGTCATAAAAGGATTCCTTAATATAGAGATCTCCGACAGATGGTGGGTTGAATACTTTGCCGGACTTGCCACGACAAACGACCTTTACTTAAAATGCCGGTCAGTGAAGCCTGAGACCATCCTGGTTGAATATTCCTCACCGAATACAAACAAGCCGCTTCATCTCGGGCATATAAGAAATAACCTGCTGGGATTTTCCCTTTACAGGATACTCTCCTCATGCGGCCACCGGGTCATAAAGACGAACATTGTAAACGATCGCGGCATCCATATCTGCAAATCGATGCTTGCATGGCTTAAGTATTCCGGGGGCGAAACTCCTGAATCATCAGGAATGAAGGGCGATCACCTCGTCGGAAAATACTACGTGATGTTCGAACAGGAATACAGGAAGCAGGTTGAGGAGCTTATCGGCAGCGGAATGAACGAAACCGAGGCCCGTAACTCGGCTCCCCTGATGGCAGAAGCCAGGGATATGCTTTTGAAATGGGAGAACGGCGACAGGGAAGTGGTGGACCTGTGGAAGATGATGAACTCCTGGGTTTACAAGGGATTCGACGAGACCTACAAAATGCTGGGCGTCGACTTCGATAAGATTTACTACGAATCAGAGACATATCTTACTGGCAGGGATATCGTTCTTGACGGACTCAGAAGAAAGGTACTTTATCAGCACGATGATAATTCCATCTGGGTCGATCTCACCGACCAGGGACTCGACCATAAACTGTTGCTCAGATCCGACGGGACGGCTGTCTATATGACACAGGACCTTGGTACGGCAGTGGCAAGGCAGAACGATTTTCACTTCGACAAGACCCTATACGTGGTTGGAAATGAGCAAAATTATCATTTCCAGGTACTGAGGGCGCTTATGAAAAAGATTGGCTATGACTGGGCCGACGGCCTGATGCACTACTCCTACGGAATGGTTGAACTGCCCGAAGGCAGGATGAAGTCGCGCGAGGGCTCGGTCGTGGATGCGGATGACCTCGTAAGTGAGATGAAAGAGACAGCAAGGAATGTGTCGATGGAACTCGGAAAACTCTCTGAATTCAGCGGGGATGAAAAGGAGGATATCTTTATGAAGATAGGACTCGGGGCCCTCAAGTACTTTATTCTGAAGGTGGACCCTCACAAGAACATGACCTTCAATCCTGCCGAATCGATCGACTTCAACGGCAATACAGGACCATTTATCCAGTACACCTACGCCAGGATTAAATCGGTATTCCGCAAGGCTGAGCAATCGGGCCTTACGCCTGATCCTTCCGGTTTACGGTCAGCAAAACCCGGACCCAAGGAAATTGACCTTGTAAAACTGCTAAGGAAATATTCCGACACTGTGACTGAAGCAGCTGAGACATATTCCCCGGCTCTTATTGCAAACTACTGCTACGACCTTGCAAGGGAATTCAACCAGTTCTATCACGATTTTTCAATACTCGGAGAAGAAGATCCTTCGCTGAGGAATTTCAGACTGCTGCTCTCAAAGGTCACGAGCCAGGTATTGTTTTCAGGCATGTGGCTCCTTGGAATTGATATGCCTGAACGTATGTAACAGCAAACACTGACCGTTGGCAGTCGGCAGCATACAGCCGGCAGTAAGTCGTGCACACCGCGGGCTGCACGCCATCAACTTAAGTAAAATATTAATTCTTTTATTCTGATTATATGTTTGAATCACTCAGCGAACGACTGGAAAAATCCTTTAAACTCCTTAAGGGACAGGGAAGAATTTCCGAAATAAACATTGCTGAAACTCTGAAGGAAGTACGCAGAGCACTTCTGGACGCCGACGTTAACTTTAAGATAGCCAAGCAGTTCACTGATATGGTAAAGTCCAGGGCTATAGGCCAGGAGGTGATCAGATCAGTGAATCCTTCACAGATGATGATCAAGATTGTCCATGATGAGCTTGTGGAACTGATGGGAGGGGACAAGACCGACATTAATATAAAGGTAAACCCCTCTGTCATCCTGATTGCAGGTCTTCAGGGATCCGGCAAGACAACTTTCAGCGGCAAGCTTGCCAAATGGGTGCAAAGCAAAAAGGGTAAGAATCCGATGCTGGTTGCAGGTGACATCTACAGGCCGGCCGCTA
Organism: Bacteroidales bacterium; assembly: GCA_049294075.1. Lineage (GTDB taxonomy): Bacteria > Bacteroidota > Bacteroidia > Bacteroidales > VadinHA17 > LD21. The sequence continues at coordinate 4,125 of JBAQCK010000197.1, forward strand.
TCGAACAGCTTAAAGTGCTCGGGACCCAGATCGGGATTCCTGTTTATACGGAGGAAGACAGCAAAAATCCGGTTCAGATTGCCCGCAACGCTGTCAGGGAAGCCAAAATGAGCGGCAGAGATGTGGTCATCATAGATACTGCCGGACGTCTTGCCATTGACGAGGAGATGATGAACGAGATAGCATCGATAAAGGATGCCGTCAATCCTCACGAGATACTTTTCGTGGTCGATTCGATGACTGGTCAGGATGCTGTGAATACTGCAAAGGAGTTCAACAATCGTCTCGATTTTGACGGCGTGGTGCTTACAAAACTCGATGGAGACACCAGGGGAGGGGCAGCCCTTTCAGTCAGGTCGGTGGTTAATAAGCCGATCAAGTTCGTCAGCACGGGCGAGAAGATGGATGCTATCGACGTGTTCTATCCCTCACGAATGGCTGACAGGATCCTTGGAATGGGCGATATAGTTTCGCTGGTTGAAAAGGCTCAGGAGCAGTTCGATACTGAAGAGGCCAGGAAGCTTCAGAAAAAGATTGCGAAGGACCAGTTCGATTTTAACGACTTTATATCCCAGATTCAGCAGATAAAGAAAATGGGAAACGTGAAGGACCTTATGTCGATGATCCCCGGTGTGGGCAAGTCAATTAAGAACCTCGACATAGACGATAACGCATTCAAGGGGATTGAAGCCATAATCCGCAGCATGACGCCCCAGGAGAGAACCAATCCCGGCGTCCTTAACGGAAGCCGGAGAAAAAGAATTGCATCGGGAAGCGGTACAACTGTCCAGGACGTTAACAGGCTCCTTAAGCAGTTTGATGAAACCAGGCGTATGATGAAACTGATGACCACCAATAAAAATGCCGCACGCATGATGGGCAGAAGATAAACCTGATTGCCATGTATAAAATTATCGATGGAAAACTGACAGCAGGCCTCATAAAGGATGAAATTGCCCGTAAAGTAGCCGAAAGATCCCGGAACGGGAAGAAGATCCCTCACCTGGCCGCAATTCTGGTCGGATCAAACGGTTCGAGCGAGATCTATGTCGCCAATAAGATAAAGGACTGTGAAGAAGTGGGATTCAGATCCACGCTTGTCAGAATGAAGGACGATGTTACTGAAGAAGAAATCCTTGAAGCTATCGGGAAACTTAACAACGATCCTGATGTCGACGGCTTTATAGTCCAGCTTCCTCTGCCTGATCATATTTCGGAAAGCCGGATCACTGAAGCCATCGATCCCGAAAAGGATGCAGACGGTTTTCATCCGGTCAATCTGGGAAGGATGGTTATTGGCATCGATTGTTTTCTTCCCGCCACACCCTTCGGAATAGTTGAACTTCTGAAACGATACAAAATCGAAACATCAGGAAAGGAATGCGTTGTGATCGGCCGGAGCAATATTGTCGGACGTCCTCTCAGTATCCTCCTTTCACAGAAAGGCCTTGATGCAACGGTGACCGTGGTGCACAGCAGGACAAAGGACATAGCTTCGCATCTTAAGCGGGCCGACATAATTGTTGCAGCCCTCGGATCTCCCGGATTCGTGAAAGCGGATATGGTAAAGCCGGGCGCTGTTATTATTGACGTCGGTACCACACGTTTACCTTCTTCAGCCACAAAATCGGGCTGGCGGCTTGCCGGTGACGTCGATTTTGAAAATGTGGCACCCCTCTGCTCATATATCACGCCTGTTCCGGGCGGAGTCGGCCCCATGACCAGGGTGGCTCTCCTGCGGAACACGCTAATGGCGGTTGAGAAAAAACAATGAGGCTAAAAGAGGTCCGTTCCCCGAAAATACAGGTCAAATCCGCCCTTTCCGCCGGGCCTGTCCGATGAGAAGAGCAGGAACATATTTGTAAAATCTTCATTCCCCGAAAGTATCGGCCGGTACTCATCTGATGCCGTGTTTACGGCGGGTCCGAAATTTACGGGAGCGCCCCAGGCTCCGTTTTCGAATTCCGACCAGTACAGGTCAAATCCTCCCTGACCTCCCTCACGGTCGGAGGCAAATACCATGATCTTCCTGAAGATGTAAGGACATTTGTCGTTGGCTGCACTGCTCAATGCTTCCACCTTTACCGGTGTTGCAGCCTCCTGTGAAAACCATTCATCCATGGTTGCCTCCGTTTGCTTAGGATACATCCAGATATCGAAGCTGCCATCGGTGTCGCGGCAGAAAAAAGCCGTATCCTGACCGGTGTTAAAACAGAAATAAGCGTCATTACCGGAGGAATTCAGCAGGGCAACAGCCTTTGAATCAGCTATTGCAGGAATAGTGGTCCCGAAATAGGGCAGATTTTTCGTATATTGAAGATCAAGGTCTCCGGAGGTGTTCTCCGACGACACTACAAGATATTCATAACCGTCGATCGGGCTGTAAAATCTGTAAGGGCCAAAGTCATTCCAGGCTGTGTTGACTTTTGAAACCAGCTGAGAGAGAAACGGATCAGGCGCCATTTCCGAAAACATGAAGAAATCACCATTCTCCTGTACAAAATTGTATGCAAATGCTCCGTGCACAAGATCAAACTGGCCTCCGCTGCTTCCTCTGTTGCTTGAAAAAACAATCGGGCTCGCGGCCGACAGCTGATGAATGTCGGAGTTGTAATCGTCATAGGCGGAGTTGATATCCGATAATATGATCAGGGAATCGGGGAAAGTCCCCTTTTCTATTAGTGCAGGTGAGGTTTTCTTTTCGCACGATATAGTAAGAAGAAAAGCAGCCAGCACCAACGGTGATGAAATAAAATATCTGGTTTTAATTTTCATGGTTTGAAC
>JBAQCK010000198.1:0-9791 GCA_049294075.1 Bacteroidales bacterium
CTTTTATCATGAACCTCCGGCAAGAACACCCGAAATACTTAACAGACATCTGGAATTGAACCTTAACCTATTAAGGAATGAAGTCATTTCATATCCGGATGTACCTGTAATAACCCTGGGGGAACCTGTCCTGAAAATGCTTTCAAATAATAATTATGACAAAGTCGGAAAATACTGGGATTTCCAGAAAGGTACATCAGGTCATAATTTCATGAAATGCACCGAAAATGGTTTGGACAGACCCTTCTATCCATTTCCACATCAGCCGAGCTACCGAAGGAAATTCTATTCAGATACAATGGATTATTACTTGGCTTATGCAAAAAGGGATTCGATTATAAGGTAAGCTTATTGTTCCAGCCTTCTGTGCCATAGCCAGTCCAATAAAGGTAATAACAGAAATGACATCCATGTGGCATTGAAAAATGAATACAGCAGACAATCTCTGAAGGAAAGATCAGATAACAACATACTGAGGCTAAAAAGAATAAGGTTGAAAAGGAATACGACAACAAACTCAACTATCTTCTTCATAGTCTTTTCTCCAGGTTTCCTCATGCCTATAGAATCAGGTTAAAGTTTCTCGGGGCCCTCCGGGAGTTCTTTTTATTATATGGATCTACATAAAGAACCGCTACCCTTTGACCATCTGTATAAATTTCATAACCATCGATAGGGTGATCTGATATTGGTGAAATATAAGATCCTATTCTTTCATATTCAACCTTAACTCCGTCAAGGGTTCTTAACCTACTGAGGTAGGCCGTATTCCCAAAGACCGTATTGACAGGAATGGGATTTGTAATATCATAACCAAATTCACCGTATCCGTTTGGTAAGGTGTCCTGATCTGTCCCTCCCTCATTCAGTTTACTCATCGCCTCATACAGGTCACTCAGCTTCCTGAATTCCGGATTTGCATTAAGTTCATCCATTACGGATTTACTTTTGGGCTTTAAAGGCAGGTTGGAAAGGACTACAAGCGTAATTGTTACAATCAGAGTGACGATGAGGTATGTTGCCATTATTTTAGCCCTTATTTTTACCCGTAACCAAGATACTTTATAATATCTAAATGACCACCTCTTGGAATTAAAAGATACCTGATCTGGGGATCATAAAGTGAAAAGAATTCTCACAGGTATGTGATTCTGCCAAAACCGTACTCCTCTTCTACCCTGCTGAATTACAATAACAGTTAAGAGTGCATTTAATTCAGTGTATTTTTTCTGATGTACAATATCTCAATCAATGAGATATTATACCTACCTTCATATGCAATAAAATACAATCCATGAACCGGATTAAGGAAGTGCTCGTGGAGCGAGGTAAGAATCAAACCTGGCTTGCAGGACAGTTGGGAAAGAGCTTCAACATGGTGAACTCCTATGCAAGGAACAGAAGGCAACCAAGCCTTGACACTCTTTATAAAATTGCTGATATCCTTAAAGTTGACATAAAAGAACTGATTATCAGTAAGAAATAATAACAATAACCCGACCTGCAACAGACATGAATATCCTAAAATTTCATAGCAACCTGATTGAAAACTACAAAAATTATATATCCAGCTTTCTTAATATAAAATTTCCCGGGATAAGCGAGTTTGTGGACAGGGAGATTCAGAATAAGAAACTCTGGCCGGATCCCCTTGTTCAGTTTAATCCAACATACCATCCGGGATGTGAATTGAAACAGCTGATTGATGAGAATATCCTTCATCATGAGCTACTGAAGATTTTTACCGGCTATGAATTGTACAAGCACCAGGAAGACGCCATAAGGTTGGGTGCTGCAGGAAGCGAGTTCATAGTAACCTCAGGCACAGGTTCAGGAAAGTCCCTGACATACATGGCGACCATTTTCAGCTATGTTCTGAACAATCATGATTTGCTGGTTGACAGGAATGTTGCAGTCATTGTATATCCGATGAATGCCCTGATCAACTCGCAAAACCAGGAAATCCAGAAATATGAAAGAAATTATCTGAGATCATCCCTCCCTCCCGGAGTTACGTTTGACGAAGAAGGCAAAACCCTGGGACAACAGATCACAGGTCTGAAAGAGATAGTGGGAGACATTTTCCCGGTCAGATATGCTCAGTATACGGGTCAGGAAGATGAATCTGTCCGTGATTCAATAAGGAGGAACCCACCACATATACTCCTCACGAATTATGTCATGCTTGAGCTTGTAATGACCCGTGGCGGGAAAGACATTGATATCAGGAATTCAATCCTTGATAACATTAAGTTCCTAATATTTGATGAACTTCATACGTACCGTGGACGACAGGGTTCAGATGTCTCTATATTGATAAGACGGATTAAGGCTAATGCAATAAACAAGATCATCTGTATCGGCACATCTGCAACAATGATTTCTTCTGAAACAACAACACTGGCCGAACAGAAGAGGGAAGTCTCAAGGATAGGATCTCTGATTTTCGGCTCTGAATTTGGCGTTCAACAGATCATAAATGAATCCCTGGTCAGGAGTATTGGCGAAGGCGTTGAGTTCACTCCTGAAGGAGTAGCAGTGGAAGTGGCCCTACCCGTTGACTATACATGGTCATTTGCGGATTTTGAACGGCACCAGACTGCAAACTGGCTGGAAGCAAATATTGCCCTGGAATTACGTGAAGGTGTCCTGGTCAGACGAAAACCTTTGACTTTAACCGAGATAAGTCACAACCTTTCCGGGTTTTGCGGAGTAGAAGAATCAATTTGTCGTCAACATCTCCTTGGACTCCTTGAATGGGCAAATCAGCTGAACTCGCATACAGCAAAAGATATAAGAAAGAATTACCTGCCATACAGAATTCATCAGTTTATTGCACAGACCGGATCAGTATATGCCACTCTTGGCAATAAGGATGAAAGACAATTTTATTTGGATGCCGGGTTATATGCTGAGGATAAGGACACGCTTATTTTCCCTCTTGTGTTCAGCAGGTCCTCAGGTCACGAAATGTACTGTGTGGGGTTGAATATGAGACAAGGGAGAATCTTACCCCGCGAATTTTCGAACCTTACAGATTATGAAGAAGATGAGGTCCCGTCTACCTCTGGTTATATCTTCATTCAGCACGATCAGGATGAGGAACCTTTATGGGAAGATCAGAGAGATGTCCCTGATTTGCCGGAATCATGGTTTAATCCTCCCCGTCGGGATGGGACGCAGACATTAAAAAAGAACTTCCAGGCCCGTCTGCCCAAAAAGATCTATTTTGACAAAGACGGAAGTTATTCATTTGAGGATAAGAAAAAGTACGAGGGATGGTTTATAACAGCCCCCCTGTTGATTGACCCAACAGCCGGGACCATTTTTGATGCAAGAACTGCAGAATTTACCAAGATCATCAAGATTGGTGGCGAAGGCCGAAGCACTGCCACTACGGTGCTTTCATTTGAATCAATTACTCAGCTTCAGGCTCTCGGGGAGTCTTCCGAAAAACAAAAGCTCCTGAGTTTTACCGATAATCGTCAGGATGCATCCTTGCAGGCAGGTCACTTCAATGATTTTGTAAAGGTAGGTCAGCTGAGAGCAGCCATTGTAAAAGCACTCGAGATCAACGTAGAACTGGACTATTCAAACATTGCGGACAAGATCTTTGAGGCATTAAACATACCTCAGGAAGATTATGCAAAAAACCCCGCCAAGTTCCCCGGACCAAAGAAGGAAAACGAGGATACTTTCAAGAATCTGATTACTTACAGGCTGTTGGACGATCTCCGCAGAAGCTGGCGAGTTGTCTTACCCAACCTGGAACAATGTGCCCTTCTGCGAATTGGATACAAACACATTGAGGAATCAGTCCATGACGATAATCTATGGGAGGGTCATGTCTTACTTGAAAAGATGCCAACCGAAAAACGGGGTGAGTTTCTCCAGCAGATCTTCGATTTCTTCAGAAAGTGTTATGCACTGAATTTTACGATGCTGGAACCTTCAGTTGTAAATCAGAATGCTGTTAAAATCAGGGAAAAGCTTAAAAACCCATGGACTCTGGATGACTCAGATAATATTGATTATCCTTCTCATCTCCGCATTGAAAAACTGGCAAAGACATCACATAGCCTGTATACTGAAAGCGGCAGTTTTCAGAGCGTATTGGGCAGGTATATTAAAAAGACTGCAAAAGAGTATGATATTGATCTGAAGAGAAAAGAGAGTTATCTTGAGTTTGTCTATAATCTGCTCGATTTCTTGACCCAGGCCGGATGGCTGGTAAAAAAACTGGCAAAATCTGAAAATGAAGAACAGGTGGGAATCTATCAACTCAAGGTAGATACAATTTTGTGGTGCAAGGGTGATGGTATTAATATAGCAGTTGACCTGATCAAAAACCGGTCATATAAACCTGTTGTGCCAAAGGTAAATGAGTACTTCCGGAGGTTCTACCGTATTGACTTCAGGGCGATCAAGCCGCTGGAAGGAAGGGAGCACACAGGTCAGATCAATTCCCAGAAAAGACGGGACCGTGAAATGGAATTCAGGGAGGGAAAAATCGGAGCACTGTTTTGCTCTCCAACAATGGAACTGGGCATTGATATTTCAGATCTTTCAATCGTGCATATGAGAAACGTACCACCTTCTCCGGCTAATTATGCCCAGAGAAGCGGACGTGCAGGTAGATCAGGGCAGGCAGCAATGGTGATGACATATTGCAGCAATTTCAGTCCTCATGACCGTCACTATTTCAAAAATCCGGCAAAAATGGTCTCCGGAGAGGTATCGACACCCCGGATGGACTTACTGAATGAAGAATTGTTGCGAAGCCATCTGAACGCAAGTATATTGACTGTCCGGTCTGTGACCGGTTTAAATAATTCCCTGGGAGATATTGTCAATAAGGATGACCTAGAAAACCTTCCTGTTAAAGTCGAAGTCATCGCAGCACTTACGTTAACTGACACTCAGAAGGCATTGGTCCTTGAAAGGTTTAAGCAGGTCCTGAATGATATCTATTTCAATAAGGAGCTCTTCCGGAGAAGACCTGTATGGTTTTCTGATGACTGGATGAGGAGATCTGTTGATGATTTTATACGACAGTTTGATGAATCCCTGAATAGATGGCGGCTGCTTTACCGGAATGCCATCCTGCAATTCAGGGCTGCCAATGAAATCATTGAAAACAGGATATATGCAGATAACCATGACAAAATAAAGGAAGCAAAAAACTCCCGCAAACAGGCTGAAAGGCAGATGGAACTGCTTCTGAATGACTCAAGGGAAAATTCAAGGTCTAACCAGGCAAATCAGTCGGAGTTTTATCCTTTCCGTTACCTGGCCTCGGAGGGATTCTTACCTGGCTACAACTTTACCCGACTTCCGATAAGAACTTTCCTTGAGAACCGGGAAGGATCCGGAGAATTCCTTTCACGTCCAAGATTAATTGCGTTAAATGAGTTCGGCCCCAGGAATGTAATTTATCACGATGGCGCAAAATACAGGGTTGACCGGATTATACTCACCGAGGCCGAAGCCAGGCTTGAGAAAGCAAAGATCAGTCCTTATACAGGCTATATAATGATGAATGATCAGTATAATTATAATGTTGATCCTATTGTTAATAAAGAACTGAGCCATGGGATGGATAAAAATATACATCCTGACCTTCTGAACATCTCGGAAACCAAAGCTTTTGAACTGCAGAGAATAACCTGCCAGGAAGAGGAAAGAACCAGAAGAGGATATGATATCAAAACCTTCTTTGCTGTGGAAAGTGGATTTGACTCAATTAACGAGGCAATAGTAAAACTTGGAAAGGAAAAGTTGCTCCATATCCATTCCATTCCCTCGGCAAGACTTGTGAACATCAGCTTCAAATGGAGAACTGCCTCCGAAAATGGCTACGCCCTCAATCTGAAAAACGGATACTGGCAGACAAAAAAGCAGGAAATGGAGGAAGGAAGCATTGATGAAATAAGAAGAATCAAGCTTTTCACTTCCGTTACTGCCAACGCAATATTCATCCAGCCTGTTGAGTCTCTGGCGCTCCAGGGGGGGGAGGATGGGGTTATTACTCTGATGTACGCTCTTAAAAGAGCAATAGAGAATTATTTTCAGATTGAATCGAATGAAATAGGCGCTACCATCATGGGCGAAGGGGAAATCCCCAATCTGCTCTTGTATGAGGCTTCGGAAGGCAGCCTGGGTGTTCTCTCCCAGCTTGTGGATAACCCTGCAACATACAAAGCTGTGATGAAAGAGGCGTTTAGTTTTCTCTTCATAAGAGACGGTGTCGAAATTCCGGAGGAAGAGCTGATTCCCGCTTCCTATGATGATCTTTTGAGCTATTACAACCAGGTTCATCATCAATCCATCAACAGGAATTATATCAGGGAATCATTGAGAATGCTGATGGAGTCTGATATAGAAGTACTTTCAACAAAAGCATTTTCGTCATATGATGAACATTACCAGTCATTGCAGGTTGCACGGGATCCCAACAGCGGCACCGAAGACCAGTTCCTGAAATTCCTTTACAGGAATGGACTGAGACTTCCGGACGAAGCCCAGCCTATTATTCCGGATATGTATGTAAGACCTGACTTCAAATACAAACCCAATATCCTGATATTTTGTGACGGGACGCCCCATGATGACCCAATGGTAAAGAAAGATGATGCCGACAAACGTAAAGCACTTAGTGATGATGGGAAATATCAGGTCCTTGTATGGTACTACAAAGAATCATTGGAAGATTTCGTCGATAGAAGACCTGACGTATTCAGGAAAGTGAAATCATAACCATCAATATCAGAATTTAATATAATATGGATTTCGATTTTAAACCTGGCAGCCTAGTAGTATTGAGAGACAGACCCTGGATGGTTTTGCCTTCAGAAGATCCGGACCTGTTGCTGGTCAAGCCACTTGGAGGATCCGAAGAAGAATTAACAGGCATCTATAAACTTCTCGCAACCGAAACTGACAAACCCAAAACCTACAACTTTGTAAAACCAACAGCTAAGGATCTTGGGGATTTTGCATCAGCCAAACTACTCTATAACGCAACCCGGATCTCTTTCCGGAATGCATCAGGACCATTCAGATGCCTTGGGAAACTATCATTCAGACCAAGAGCGTATCAGTTGGTTCCTCTTATTATGGCGCTCAGGCAGAAAACCGTAAGAATGTTAATTGCAGACGATGTTGGGGTGGGAAAAACAATAGAAGCACTGCTGATAGCCAAAGAACTCTACGACAGAAATGAAATTAAACGGTTTGCCGTTGTTTGTTTACCACATCTTTGCGAACAATGGCAGGAGGAAATAAAGAGCAAGTTTGGGATTGAGGCGGTAATTATCCGTTCCGGAACTGCAACCGCTCTTGAAAGACAGATTAAGGTTCACGAAAATATATTCAGGTCATTCCCCTTTCAGGTAATCTCAATTGATTATATCAAAACCGGCAATAAAAGACAGGTATTCATTGATCATTGCCCTGAACTTATTATTGTGGATGAGGCTCATACATGCGCCAGGCCTGCCGGTGCAAACAACTCACAACAATTAAGGTTCCACCTGCTGCATGACATTTCACTAAAGGATAACCAGAATCTCTTACTTCTAACTGCCACACCTCACTCAGGGAAACAGGCTGAATTCCAATCACTTCTTGGAATGCTAAAGCCGGATTTTGAACATATTGATATCATTACATCATCCGAGAATGAAAGAAAAGATCTTGCAAAGTATTTCGTTCAGAGACGACGAGCCGATGTAACAATAAAGTGGCATGGTGAAGAAACAAAATTCCCGGAAAGAATTTCTTCTGACCTTCCATATGAAGTTGGAAAAGAGTATGGAGAAATATTCAATGATATTTTATCGTATGCAAGAGAGATAATTGCAGCCAGCAGTGGTGACGGTCGTAGGCAAAGATACAACTACTGGGATGCGCTCGCCTTGCTGAGAGGCCTCATGAGCAGCCCACTGGCAGGCATGTCCATGCTTGAGAAAAAAGCGCATAAAAAGAGTCTGGCATCAGATGCCGGGGAGGCCGAAGTGGATGATTTTGGGGATGATTCAGAGTCGGTAATGGATATTGATTTTTCGGCTGACGATAATCTTCCCCTGTCTGTTATTGGAAGAGATCCGGTTAAAGGGGATCCGGAAGCAAGACGGCTGTTGGAATATGCCCAAAGACTGAGAAATGTTTATGGAATTGATAAAGACCTTAAAGCCCGGGAAGCAGTTGCCCAGGTAAAGCAATATATCGATAACGGGTTGAATCCCATTGTTTATTGCCGATACATACAAACCGCAAAATACCTGGGAGCCATTTTTCAGGATTACCTGAGTGATAAGAAATATAAAAATCTTCACATTGAAGTAATTACAAGTGAACTTAATGACGAACTGCGGAAGGAGAAGATTGAGTTGATGAACGAATCGCAGAGGAGACTACTGATTGCAACAGATTGTCTGAGTGAAGGTATCAATCTACAGGAAGGATTCAACGCCATTTTACACTATGATCTGCCATGGAATCCAAACAGGCTTGAACAGAGGGAAGGCAGGATTGACAGGTTTGGACAACGTTCTTCTTCGGTCGAGGTAACTCTTCTTTACGGGAGCAATAACCCTATTGATGGAGTCGTCCTTGAGGTATTGTTACGCAAGGCAAGGGAAATCAGGAAGTCCATCGGGATATCGGTTCCTTTCCCCGAGAACAGTGCATCGGTTATGGTGGCTGTAACAAATGCAATTCTTCTCAAACCTCAGATCTCAATACGACAAATGGAGCATCAGCTTACACTTTTTGAAGCCGAGGAAATCCTATTCGAGAAAAATAAAGTTGCCAAGGCATTTGAGGAGGCAGAAAAAAGGGAGAAGGCGTCACGGAGCATTTTTGCACAGAACACCATCAAGCCTGAAGAAATAGAGGAAGACTTGAAGGAAGTTGATGAAGCAATCGGGGATGTAAAAGCAGTAGAGCAGTTCGTTGTAGAATCTTTAAGATTTTTCGGAGTACAGGTTGATGAAATCAAAGGTGGATATAAAGTTCAAACCATAAATATCCCGGAAAGGATAAGGGGACTTTTAACTGATAAATCTGAGATTCAGATTTCATTCTTATCTCCTACTCCATCAGGATTCAGATATTTAGGGCGAAATCATCCCTTCCTCGAGCATCTTTCGCAGTTGCTGATTAACAATGCGCTGAACGGAGCAATAAACAGTGCTTCAAGAGCAGCTGTACTTCGAACCCGGCATGTGCATAAAAAGACTGTACTGTTTCAGTTCAGGGTCAGAAATGTCATTGCCGAGCAGCGAAGCAACAAAGAAATTGTTGCTGAAGAAATGTGGCTTTGGGGGTATTTCGGTGGTTTGAGGGAAAATAACTTTATAAGTAAGGACGAGGCTTTAAAACTCCTGATGTCCGCTATGGCAGCAAGTAATCTTGAACTTCCTGAACAACAATACTGGCTCGACCAGGAAATGGATTGGGTCCGTAATGAAAAAACATTCAGGGAGGTAACCGATCCTGTGGCTTTCGAAAGATCATCCCAGTTGGTCACATCTCATACACGATTCAGGAAACTGGTAAATGGAGACAGGTTTAAGGTTGTTGAACCAGTTTTGCCTATGGATGTGCTTGGTATTTATATTCTGCTGCCTGAAATATAATACTTTATGAACCAAGAAGAGATAATAAGGATCATCGCTAAAGGAGAAGATATCCGGACAGAATTCAAGCTTGCGGAAAATTCTGTTCCATCGTCACTGTATGAAACAGTTGTAAGTTTTTCCAACACTGACGGTGGGACAATAATACTT
>JBAQCK010000199.1:0-40256 GCA_049294075.1 Bacteroidales bacterium
CGGCTGGTATGTAAGGCTCATCACCGGTATGACACCGGACGAGATACTTCCGGGCAGCATGGAACTGCTGAAGGTTCTCAGAAGCGAGGGTATACTTACCGCTATCGGTTCGGCCAGCAAAAACGCAGTAACCATACTCGAAGGCATAGGGCTCCGGAGCATGTTCGACGTGATTATCGACGGAAACAAGATCACCAGGGCCAAGCCCGATCCGGAGGTGTTCCTTAAGGGCGCGGAGGAAATGAAACTGCATCCTTCGTCGTGCGTGGTGTTTGAGGACGCACAGGCAGGGATAGAAGCGGCAATAGCCGGAGGAATGAAATGCGTGGGAGTCGGGAACCCGGATCTGCTGGGCAGGGCCGATATGGTTGTCCCCGACCTGAGCTTTATTACTGTTAAACAATTGAGAAATCTATAGTTTGAAATGACTGATACACGTTTTCAGTCCGATGAGTGGCTTATCATCGAGACCAGGTTTGAGCCCGGGAGAAGCCGTGACTCGGAGAGCATATTTGCCCTGGGTAACGGCATGATGGGACAGAGGGCTAATTTTGAAGAGACTTATTCGGGCGATTCCCTTCAGGGAAGCTACGTGGCGGGTGTCTACTACCCCGACAAGACTGTTGTGGGATGGTGGAAAGTGGGCTATCCGGAATATTTCGCAAAGGTGCCGAACGCACCTTCATGGACAGGCATAATAGTACGGATCGACGGTGAAGAGCTCGACCTGGCCCTTTGCAGTCTGAAGAGCTTCCGCAGGGAACTGGATATGAAGGCGGGTCTGCTTACCCGGACTTTCAGCGCCGCGATGCCATCGGGAAGGCTGGTTGAAGTAACGGCAAGACGATTCCTCTCGATGCATGAACCCGAGAGGGCTGCAATAAGTTATTCGGTCCGTATCACGGGCGGCAGCGGGAAGATTGAATTGATCCCCTGGCTCAACTCCGACGTATGCAACGAAGATGCCAACTACGACGAGAAGTTCTGGGAGAATCATTTCTCTACCATGGATGGCAGAAGAGCAGTAGTTGTCGCACAGACCCGCAAGACAGCCTTCGTGGTTGCAACCGCCATGGAGAATGACTTTACCCTGAACGGCAAACCCGTCACAGGCGAAAGACAAATCACCACAACAGACAAACAGGTTCACTGTGCTTTAACCTCTGACTATACTGACGGGGACATCTTTACGGTTACAAAATACGTGGCTGTCCTTTCATCATTCAACCATCCCGTGGAAGGTCTTGCTGAAAGGGCTATGGCCTCTGCCGGCAAAGCTGCGGAAAAAGGCTTTGACACCATGTTTGAGGCTCACCGTAAAGCATGGGAGAAAAAATGGGAATATGGCGACATTGTAATCAGGGGCGACATTGCCGCCCAACAGGGAATAAGATTCAATATTTTTCAGCTCAACCAGACATATACAGGCGAAGATCCCCGGCTGAACATAGGTCCCAAGGGATTCACCGGAGAGAAATACGGAGGCAGCACATACTGGGATACTGAAGCCTTCGTCCTGCCCTTCTATCTAAGCACCGCCGACACACATGTCGCACGCAATCTCCTTTTATACAGGTATAAACACCTCGGAAAGGCTATTGAGAATGCCGGCAGGCTGGGATTCACCGGCGGGGCAGCGCTCTACCCGATGGTCACCATGAACGGCGAGGAGTGTCATAATGAATGGGAGATCACCTTCGAGGAAATTCACCGTAACGGAGCCATTGCATACGCCATTTACAACTATGTAAAGCACACCGGTGATCAGGATTACCTTGCAGATTACGGACTTGAAGTGCTTGTTGCCATTTCCCGATTCTGGGCGCAGCGCTGCAGCTGGTCGCAGGAAAAGAACATGTATGTCATCCTGGGAGTCACCGGTCCCAATGAATACGAAAACAACGTCAGCAATAACTGGTACACAAACATGCTGGCGCGATGGACTCTTAAATACACCTGCGACAGACTGGAGTGGCTGAGGTCATCCGTCGTTGAGAAATATCACTCCCTGCTTTCCGTCACCCGTCTTGATACCCGCGACGAAATTGGCCATTGGAAAGATATTGTTGGCAAAATATATCTGCCGGAACATCATGACAAGGGCATCTTTCTTCAGCAGGACGGGTTCATGGACAAGGTTCAGATGACTGTCAGCGATCTCGACCCGGCCATCAGGCCCCTTAATCAGCACTGGTCGTGGGACCGGATACTGCGGTCGGTCTTTATCAAACAGGCCGACGTGCTTCAGGGCATCTTCTTTTTCGAAGATGAGTTCGATGAGGACACAATCAGACGCAACTTCGACTTCTATGAGCCGCGCTGCGTTCACGAATCATCACTCTCTGCAAGCATACATTCAGTGCTGGCTGCCAGACTGCATGATTCTGAAAGAGCCTATACCCTTTATTTTCGCACTGCCAGGCTTGATCTTGACGACTACAATCAGGAGGTAAAGGATGGACTGCATATTACCAGCATGGCCGGAACATGGCTGGCCATAGTGGAGGGATTCGGCGGAATGAGGATACGGAACGGGAGAGTTTGCTTCAATCCGTTAATCCCGGCCGCCTGGGAATCATATTCGTTTATAATCAGGTACAGAAACAATCCCCTTAGAGTAGGGGTCAACGGAGCCACCGTCAATGTGGTCAACCTCTCCCACTCTTCAATTCCGCTTGCCGTCTACGGTGAACAGGTCTTGCTTGAGCCGGGGGAAGAAAGAAAATTCAGAAAAGAATGAAAAAACTTCTGCAGACACTCGTATTCATGATGCTCCCGGCACTATTGCCTGCAGGAGCACAGGTAATTGAACATGTCGATCCTCCTTCGTGGTTTACAGGCATGAATGATGATGCGCTTCAGCTTATGATTTACGGAAAGGAAATCGGCTTCTTTGATGTGAAGACCGACTACCCCGGAGTGGAGATAAAGACTCTGGTCCGCACCGAAAACCCGAATTACCTCTTCGTGAATCTCAATATTTCAAATAAGGCTGCGCCGGGAACGGTAATGCTTACATTCACCCGGGGAAAGCAAAAGATAGTTCACAACTATCCTCTTCTCTCCAGACCTTCTGGTCCGGCAAGGGGATTCAACTCCTCCGATGTGATATATCTACTGATGCCCGACCGTTTTGCAAACGGCGACATTTCAAATGACAATCTCCCCGGTATGACCGAACAGCTCAACCGTAGCGACCCCGGCGGACGTCATGGCGGAGACCTGAGAGGAATAATCAATCATCTCGATTACCTTCACGGTCTGGGAGTGACAGGAATATGGCTCAATCCCTTCCTCGAGAACAACCAGCAGCACTCCTCCTATCACGGTTATTCAACCACCGATTTCTACAGAGCCGATCCGCGCTACGGATCAAACAACGAGTTCAGGGAACTCGTGAACGAAGCCCATAAACGTGGAATGAAAGTCGTTATGGATATGATATTCAATCATATAGGCTCATTCCACTGGTGGATGAAGGATCTCCCTTCGAAGGACTGGATACATCAGTTCGATGAATTCACCCGCACCAATTACCGTGCTTCCACCTACCTTGATCCCTACGCATCGGAGAGCGACAAGATGCTGATGGAAAAGGGCTGGTTTGACGTGACCATGCCCGACCTTAACCAGAGCAATCCTCTCGTCGAGACCTACCTCATCCAGACAAGCCTCTGGTGGATAGCTTTCAGCGACCTCGACGGAATCAGGATGGACACCTACCCCTATCCCCAGCCTGATATGATGGCACGATGGGCCAGAAGGGTCGGCGAGGAGTTCCCGGGCTTCTTCATTGTTGGCGAAGTGTGGTATGATGATCCTTCGCAAATATCATACTGGGCTCTTAACAAGCTTAACAGCGATGGATACAGATCGTATCTCCCGTCCGTAACCGATTTCCCTGTCTGCTTTGCAGCACACAGGGCCTTTGAGGGAAAATCCAATCCTACAGACGGATTATCAAAGATATATAATGTGCTTTCACAGGACTTCCTTTACCCCGAACCCTTCAGGAATGTAATTTTCCTCGACAATCACGACATGACAAGGATTTATACCCAGACAGGGAAGAACCTTAATGCATACAAAATGGCCCTGAGTTTCATAATGACAACCAGGGGCATCCCTCAACTTTACTACGGCACGGAGATCGTAATGGAAGGAGACAAGAGCAAGGGCGACGGATGGCTCAGGGAGGACTTTCCGGGAGGATGGCCGGGAGACGGCAAAAGCGTCATCACAGGCAGCGGTCTGGCACCAAATGAAAAAGAAGCGCTTGAATTTACCAGGCATATCCTGAACTGGAGGAAAACGAAGGAGGTCATACATACAGGCAGGCTGAAACACTACATCCCGAACGACGGCGTGTATGTTTATTTCAGGTATAATGACAAGGAGAGCGTGATGGTGGTAATCAACAGCAATGAAAAGGAGAGCAAAACCATCAAAGGTGAAAATTACTCCGAATCACTTGAGGGCTTTACCGGAGGCACTGACATCATTTCCGGAAGGAAGACTGAGGATCTGAAATTATTCAGCATACCTCCCGCGACAGCAATGATAATTGAACTAAAATAACCTGATTCTTATGAAACCCACATGTATCAAATACACAAACGCGTATGTATATAATTTTCAAACATGTGGGTTCCATCAGACCTTTAAAATCAAAATTATACACTGATGAAAGTGCACATTTTAAAAATCGTCCTGCTTTTTATCGGCGTAATCTCACTTGTGGTTGCATGCCGTCCCAAAAAGCCGGTCGTCGCTGAACCGTTAAAAACATCGGTTGTCCATGCTGACTGGACCCGCAACATGGTACTCTATGAGATCAACGTCAGGCAGTTCTCCGAAGAAGGCACCTTAGCGGGCGTCGACCGCGCACTGCCCCGTCTGAAGGATCTGGGGGTGAACGTGCTGTGGTTCATGCCGATTTATCCCATTGGTGAACTAAACCACAAGGGCGAACTGGGAAGCTATTACTCAATTAAGGATTACAAGGGCGTCAATCCTGAGTTCGGCACATTTGAAGATTTCAGGGCGCTGGTAGCAAAGGCTCATGAGATGGGCTTTCACGTTATCCTCGACTGGGTGGGCAACCATTCCGCCTGGGATAATCCCCTGGCCGCTGAGTTCCCCGAATGGTACGCTAAGGATTCACTGGGCAATTTCGTTTCACCCTTCGACTGGACCGATGTGATCCAGTTCGATTACAGGGCCGATTCGTTGTGGGATTACATGGCCGGCGCCATGAGGTACTGGGTTGAAGAGGCAGGAATTGACGGCTACCGTTGTGATTTCCCGGGACTGGTTCCCGAGGAATTCTGGTTCAGGGCCTCCTCTGAACTCAATGCAATCAAGCCGGTGCTTATGCTTGCCGAAGATGAGGATCATTCATATCTCCTTGAACGGGCCTTTGACATGAACTACGCCTGGGCCCATCATCATCTCATGAACGCCGTGGCAGGAGGGCAGCGAAGACCTGCAGCTCTCGACACAATGATGCAGTATGAGATGCTCAGGTACGATCCGGAATCATACCGCCTCCGCTTCATGACCAACCACGATGAAAACTCGTGGAATGGCACCATCGACGAGAAGATGGGTGACGCACAGAAGGCTTTTGCAGCTTACCTGTTCACCATCCCCGGTGTTCCCCTGCTTTACAATGGCCAGGAAGCTGACCTTGACAAGCGTCTGGAATTCTTCAAACGCGATCCGATAGTCTGGAAAGAAACTGACCTTCTTCCCTTCTATACAAAACTCGTTCATCTCCGGACATCCCATCCTGCGCTTCGTCATGGCTCTGAAGGCGGTGCATATGAAGCGCTTAAAACCAACCGAAAGAATGTGATCGCCTACAGAAGGGCGAAGGGAAGCAATGAGGTGCTTACCATACTCAATATGAGCAAAAAACCGGTGAAAGTCGCGTTGAAGGATGCCGTCGTTTCCGGAACCTGGACGGATATCTTCACCGAATCCGGCGTTGAGATAGCCAGGGGCCGGAAGATGAAGATGGAACCGTGGGGCTATATGGTACTGGTTAAATAGCAGGAAGCCGGATTTAATACCTTATAACCTTTTTTACCGCGGACACCCTGCCTGAGGTGACCCTTACGAAATACATGCCTCCGGGAAGGCTGCCCCCCTCAAGGGTAAGCTCATTAATGCCTTCCGGAACCACCATGGTCCGTATACCGGTACCGTCGGCGGAGAAAAGTTCTATCCTGCGAGGCACTGGTACGTTGCTTTCATCGAATCTTATCCTGACAATATCAGTAAACGGATTGGGATATATTTCAAAATGAGCCGCTTCAGGCTTTTCCACACCGGGGAGATCCTCAATGCCTGTCAGGAACGAAGGCCTTTCAACCTGCTTTGATGTGTAGATCCTGTATTCACCCGGCTGAAGAGACACCGGTGCGTTCTGATTTTCAGCGCTTACAGTCTTTACTGTGCCGCTGAAGAACTCATACCACGATCCCGTTAAGGTGAAATTGGGATCAATAGTCCTCTGAAAGATGTCAAAATTACCCAGCACCACAACATCCATATCGGAATGCCGGATATTAAGTCTCTTTGTCTCCCCCGACTCAAATATACTGAAGTTGTCAGACGAGAATGCAGGGTTCTCTTTCTTCAGTCCGGACAGAGCAGAGAAGATGTCGTACAGTTTCTTCCTCGCTGCTATATTGTAATAATCCCATCTGATTGGCTTTGGTCCAAGCCGGTCACTATTGTAATCCCTGGAATAGTCATATCCCACTTCCTGGAACTGCCACAGCATTTTCGGACCGGGGATCGTCAGAAAGAAGGTTGCGGTAAGTTCAATTCTTTTGAGAGCCGTGTTTAATTCCCTGATATTGTATCCTCCGACTGCCTCCCCATCGCGTATGTTGAGGAACATTATCCTTTCCTCGTCGTGGCTCTCCATGTAATCAACTATCCCCGGTTGGTTCCAGCCGCGGCTTATCCATGAAGCATCCGAAGCAATGAGCATATTTCTGTTGCTGAGGCTTGTCGAAGCCGCCTGATAACGCTCCTTAGTACTGCCCCACAACAGGAATCCGTTGGCGGCAAGCTCCTTCTCCTCGTTATTGTCGGCAAAGTGCTCCAGGATCAGAATAGCGTCAGGCTTGTATGAACGGATCCTGTTACCCAGCCTGTTCAGAATGGCTATGCGCGATGCATCGTAGGCCCAGCCGTCACCTGATGTGTTGGTGAATCCTTTTGTGAAGTCGAACCTGAAACCATCCACCCTGAACTCCTCTATCCAGTAACGGCAGACACTGTCGGCGAATGCCTGAGTATGTGCGCTTGCATGATTGAAGTCATAACCCCAGCTGAAGGCGGTGTTTGGCGATGTGACGTTGAACCACGGGTTGTTCGAGGCTGGCTGCCCGGTACTGCTGTTCCAGTACATCCTTACCAGCGGATTGGTGCCGTATGCATGGTTGAGAACAATATCCATGATTACCGCAATGCCACGGTTATGGCAGGAGTCAATCAGTTCCTTCAGGTCATCAGCCGGACCGTAATACTTGTCAACTGCAAAATACATTGATGGATTATAGCCCCAGCTGCTGTTACCCTCGAATTCATTCACGGGCATCAGTTCAATCGCATTAACTCCCAGCCGGGTAAAATAGTCAATTGAATCACGTATGGTTTTAAAATCATGCTTCTCAACGAAATCACGTACAAGCATCTCATAAATGATAAGCGTGTCGCTCGCCGGCGGGGTGAAATTGTCGATCTCCCAGCCATAAACCGGAGGACGTGTCTGAAAAACAGAAACGAGATTATCTGCTATTCCCTCCGGATAAGGCTTCAGCCCGGGATAGGTGCTTTCATCAATATGCCTGTCGTTCCACGGATCGAGCACCTTTGTGCTGTACGGATCCGGTATTCTGAGGGTTTCGTCAATCAGGTACTGAAAACCGTATTCCTCGTCAGGATCAAGCCCTGTCACCTCGAGCCAGTACCAGCTGCCGTCGGGACTCCTCCTCATGAAACCTTCGTTGCTGTGCACCCAGTCGTTGAAGTCGCCCATCAGAAACACATTGTTCTTGTAGGGAGCATAGAGAAGAAATACTGCAGAGTTGTCACCGGTAATGTTAACCCCCGGCCTGAGGCCTGCCGGCACGGCCTGGATCACCGCTGCCGTCCGGACAAAGTAGTATGCTGAATCGGTAAGAGATACATTGTTGTGCCATGCCCTTGCCACCAGCTTGAAGCTGCCTGATCCGCCAGCGGTAATGGTATGGGTGAGGGTTGTCTCCGTTACCTTTCTGAGGGGAATCCCGTTCTGGTAGAGTATTATCGAATCGCATACCGAAGCCGAGGCCTGAACAGATATTACCTCCCCTGCATTTACAAGTGATGTGTACAGGTCAGGCTGAAGAAGCTTTACATCAAATGCAGCCTCCTCACTGACATTGTAAAAGATGTCACTGCCTCCGGTATCCCTGCCCGACCGTGTGTTTGTCAGGGAAGTGTTCCTGAAGACAAAAGCCATTTTAAGTATCTTTTCACCCGCGGGAACGCCGTAGTACTCCCTGACTGACGGAGTAATCGCCAGAGTATAAGCATTGGCTGAAATCTTTGTAAGCTTTGCTTTCGGGACAAAGTCCGTCCATGAACTCTGAAGCACGTAAGCCCATGCCCCGTCGCTCTGGTCGGTTATGACGCCCGTATAGGCATAAACATCATCCCCGGTGTAATCCTTAAGCCCCATGTCTCCCCTGTCAGCATGGAATGTAATCACCACGGGGTCTGAATCCACGGGGAATACAGGCTCGGTTGTTATAACCTGTGCCGATATGTTCAGGTTCCACCCGGCAATGATAATTGCCAATACAGGAAGTTTCAGTTTCATCTTCTCCAATTGAGTGAATATGTTATAAATATAATCAAAAACCTCTTCCCGTTACAGAAGAGGTTCCTGAATTGAAAGAACGCCGCGACTAAAGCCGCTTCCTAAAATCTATCATTTTGTCTGCCTGGTCAGTGTCCCAACTAAGGTCCAGGGGTTCAAAGTGATTGTGTAGGTTCCAGCCTCTGCTACAGTGAGGTTGGCACCATTATCTGATGTAAGTTCTGTCAGGGTTCCGCCGAGGCTGTAACTCCAGGCTTCGTTGGCCCTGAATTTGAATGAACCGGCCGTCAGGTTTAAAGTAACTGTAAATACGCCGCTGGTTTCATCCCAGGTCATGTTGGTGTCATTATCCCATCCTCCCGGGGTTGCATCACCAATTACGCCCCAGATGTCGGCACGGTAGGTGTACTCAAGCGGATGGCTGAGGTCAAGGGTGATTGCATAGTCATCTTCTGCTGCTGTTGCGAAATTGTCGCCGCCGGCTTTCAGATCATTGCTTCCTTCACCTGTTCCATAGTTGTAATCCCAGCTATCATTTGCCCTGAACTTCCATCCTCCGACTGGCAGATGTACAACGCCTCTCCATACCTGCAAGGCAGGATCATATGTAAGAGGCAGCTGCGAGCCCCATGAGGTTACATCGCCGATAATACCCCAGGTCGTTGCCACGGCGGTGTAGGTCATTGGATCAGCGCCGGCATTTACGTTCAGCTTGTAATAACCTGCAGGAAGATTCATATTACCTGCGCCCGGGTCAGAATCAAGCGTTCCGGGAGTAGTACTTGCTCCGTAATTCGGACCATCCCAGTTAGGCTGCGAGGCAAACTTCCAGTTATTTGAAGCATTAGCCATATAAACGTAACCTTCCACATTGTTTGGATTATCCTCGTTGCTCTTAACCACAGGTGATTTGTCGGGGCTCCAGTTGGCCAGACCTGAACCGGGATAACTGGCTTCAATATAATCACCAGGCACATACCATTCGCGAACGCTTACCAGGGTAGTGAATGTTATTTCATTGCCGTAGGCAGTTCCTGCATCATTGGTGGCATAAGCCCGTGCATAGTAGGTTGTCAGACCTTTAAGTCCGGTGAGATTGCTTACAAACTCTCCGAGACCCGATCCATCATTTGTTTTATCTCCTTCAACGGTCGGATTTGGCGTCGTGCCGTAGCATACCCCGTAAGCCGTGATTGCTGATCCGCCGTCGGCAGTTACTTCACCGCCCGAGGTGGCCGTCGTTCCTTCAACATCGGTAGCCTCGACAGTTGTAACAGTAGCCACTATTGGCCTGGTTGTAAAGGTAACCTCTTCGCCGTAAACGGTACCTGCCGGTCCGGTTGCATAGGCACGGGCGTAATATTTGGTAGCAAAATCAAGCCCTGTAAGAGTTACATTGTACACAGCCGTCTTTGACTGCGGTTTAAAGACAGCCTTTGATTTGTCTGTCGTGGGATTGGTTCCGGTGTCGTAGCATACGCCCTTCTCAGTAAATCCTTCACCTTCAGCAACTACAAAACCTGTAACAATTGCCGTGCCGGAGGTAATATTGAATACCTTGTTTGTCCCCAGTTCGGGATCCAGCCTTACTTCGGATGTCTCCTTGGTGCAACCTGTAAGAATTAACACAGCCGCCACAGGGAGCATCATTATCCTGAAAATTGATTTCATCTTCATAATTGTCTTTTTTTTATTTCCCTGTATTAGTTGTTCTTCACGATTGTGCATGAACCGGCTTCAGTCGGACCGTTAGGCTGGGTTATTGTCAGGGTAATCGTGTAATTTCCTGGCGTAACGGCAATGTTGTTACCATCATGGAAAAGGTCATTCAGATTGCCAGTATTGTTTTTGTTGTATCCGAGGTTCCATGCCCATCCGTCGTTCAACCTGAACTTGATTTCACCTGCTATCAGGTCAATGGTAATGCTCCAAGTTCCGGTTGCAGGATCGTAATCCATCTTTGTATCGGGTGAATCCCATCCGTTGGGTGTTGCAGAGCCGACAAGACCTATTTCGTATGCCGAGGTCGCATAAGTCAGGGCGTTCACATCAACATCGAGCCTGTACCATCCGTTTGCAGGAGCGGCTATTGCAGCGCCATTCACTGCCAGCGCTCCGCCCGTTGCACCGTAGGTTATACCGGCATCAGGATCTCTCAGAGTATACGGATTAGCAGTATTGAATTTGACAAGGCCCGTGTATTTCCCATCGCCGAGAGCCGATTCGATCTTCTGGTCCCTGCCCGAGCCTATAAGTTCAAGACGAGGCAAACCGTAAAGCGTTACGGCCGATCCGACGGCGGCAGAACTATAAGAGAACGGGTTCGTTCCGGTGCCAGGGGCGCCTGTTCCTGCATCGACAACAAGCACGGCCCTGAGGCGGAAATCAACATCCGACAGAGCGTCAGCAGGGAACTTCTTAATCAGTGCCCCGTTCAGGTCGCTTACTGTGATCTTTATAGACTCACACTGTGTTCCTGACCAGATTAAAACAGGATCAGCAAAATTAGTACCTTTTGCGCAAGCCTCAAGAGTATAGGTGGCCGAAGCCTGGAAGCCGGGATCGACTGGTGTGCCTGCAAACTCAAGCACCTGCGTTCCATTGGTCCTCAGAAGTGTAAGGTTGGGGACCGTTGTAAGTGTCGGAGCAACCGGATTTGACGACATGGTAACCAACTCACCATCCTTTTCACAGCTGGTGAAGATCACCGCCAATCCGATAATTGTCAGATATATAAATAAATTCTTCTTCATTTCTCTTCTCTTTAAGTATTAATAACCCGGGTTGTTCTGCCCGTTATAATTCGGGTTAGCTGCCAGTTCATCACCCGGTATCGGGAAGATGTCAAGGTGGTCAGAAGTGCTTGTACCGTTAAATGCACCGCCCTTCCACTGCCACAGGTACGATCCGCCGGTGAATTTGCCAAACCGGACCAGGTCGGTGCGCCTTTGGGCTTCATAGTAAAATTCGCGTCCGCGCTCGTCGATAAGAAAATCGAGGCTGAGACCGGCTGCCGTTATGTTGCCGTCGGTGTTGCCATAAGCGCGTTCTCTTATCTCATTGATGTCAGCTACTGCTGCATCGATATTTGCAGCTCCGCCAATTCTGAAAAGAGCCTCGGCCCTCATCATGTATGCATCGGCAAGACGAAAGACAGGGAAATCGGTGCAAGCATAGGCAGTGTTATAATTTGCAGGAAGCGTACCGTCTGCATTGCGTGCGGTAAATTTGTATACGCCAATGCCATAGTCGCCGCTTGCCGAAGGTGCCGGTATGTTCCTTGCCTTCTTCATTTTAAGGAAGACGCGCTTGTCATCGCTCTGTGCAAAGGTCGGATCGCTCGCGGGTATCGGAACATTGCCATAGGTGGCAAGTGTATCCACCATCTTGTCAAGGAACTGAATCCTTGCCCGGTTGCCGTTCCAGTTTGTGTTGGAGGTCAGCCCGTGAAAATCCTCTGCCCTGATGTATGTGGCATCACTCGATGATTCAATAATGAAGGTAGTGCCAACATATCCCTGCACATTTATACCGTCCTGCTCCCATGCAAAGATCATCTCAGGATTGTGACGTCCGTCATTGTCGGCGCTGAAGTTCTGCCTGTAATCGTCTGCCAGTGAATATTGCCCGCTGTTGATAACCTTGTCGCTGTATATCTTGCAGTCATTCCACCTGGCTGTTCCCGTGTATACTTCTGCATTCAGGTAGAGCCTGGCCAGAAGCATCCATGCTGCAGCCTTGTCGGCCTGAGGATATGAGAACTTTGGTTCACCCAGTGTATTTTCAATGGCAAGCAGTTCAGACTCGATGTAGTTGAAGATATCCGCCCTTGTGCCTATCTGCGGGAAGAACTTGCCCACGCCGTCAGCTTCAGTGGTTAAGGGAAACTGCCCGAAGAGGTCAATGGCCCAGGAATATGCCAGGGCCCTAAGAAAACGCGCTTCAGCCACATACTTTACAACATCGGGATCGGTATTATCCTGTGCATTTTTTATAAAGTCGTTGGCATAGGTGATACTAAGCGCCAGACGCTGGTAAAGAGCAGTGAGGAAAGGATTGCTCGGGCTCCAGGTCTGGGTGTTGAGGTCGGCTATACCAACATCACCCCAGGCGCATATTGCCTCGTCAGTGGTTATCTCCTGAAGGTTCCACAAAGCCCTCATGGTGGTAAAGAAGTTGCCGTCGGAAGCCGCAATGTCATCGCCACCATTGGCGCCCTGCCCTGAAATGATGAAACTGGCATAGATCTTACCCAGGGCCATTTTCATATATTGGGGATCATCACCCAGGTTGCCGGCAAGGATTTTTGTCGGATCCTCCGGGGTGACATCCAGATCTTTCACGCACGATGATATCATCAGCGATGAAAGTATAATTCCGAATATTAAGATTTTCTTGTTCATATCTTGTTTCGTTATATTATTAGTAGGTAAGTCCTATTCCGAGCATGAAGGTCCGCGGTCTGGGGTAGAAGTTGTTGTCGATACCGCCTGGCACTTCGGGATCAAGACCGCTGTATTTGGTCATGATCAGAGCATTCTGAACGGTGAAGCTGACGCGGGCGCCAACAGTGCCGAAGAGCTTGCCGAAATTGTAACCTGCACTGATATTGTCAAGCTTCAGGAATGAAGCATTCTCCACGAAATAATCGCTGGTGAACTGACGTTTGACGAAATCGGTCTCCTCGAGTGCCCTGGTAAAGTTCTTCCAGTAACCGATCTGCTGCATCTGGTCGTACGACGCACCTGCAGCAATCTGGTTGTAAACATAGTTCCCTATACTGGCACGCGCCGATGCTGACAAATCAAAGTTCTTGTATTCAAACCTTGCTGAAAAACCAAGCAGATAGTCTGCCACCGGGTTGTGATAGATATACTTGTCGGCATTGTCACCATTGACCACTCCTCCTTCTCCTGACTCGTCAACGTAAAGTCCTTCAATAGCCTTGCCATTGACATCGTAAACCTGACGGTTGACAAAGAAGGAGTAAGACGGATGACCTACCCTGGTAACCTGCTTCTGGCCGGTGAACGCGTCTCCGTAGAGGATGCCAATGTAGTTGGGATCGTCGGTAAGCAGGAGTTTAGTAATCTCATTTACGTTATATGTGGCGTTGAATCCAACCGTCAGATGCATGTCGTTCTTCGATACGGGTATGAAGTTAAGTGAGAGCTCAGCGCCTTTGTTTTCAAGACTACCCACGTTTGTAAGAAGGGTGTTCGAGAAGTTGCTTCCGCTCGAAACGGTGACCGAGTTCAGAAGATCGTCGGTGACCCTCTTGTAGACGTCGAACGAACCGGTTACGCGGTCGTTGAGAAAGCCAAAATCGAGACCGATATTCATTGTGGTCGTTTCCTCCCATTTTATATCAGGATCATAAGCGTCAGGCCTCAGGGTCGGAATGTACTTACCGTCTATATAATAAAAAGAGCCTTCCGACGACTCCCTGTAAAGAGCCTGGGCCGGGTAATCATTCCCGATATCCTGCTGCCCCGTGATACCCCATCCAAGTCTGAGCTTAAGATCAGTTATAGCATTGACATCCCTGAGGAATGACTCGTCCTTCAATTTCCATGCAATGGCTACTGAAGGGAAAAGACCCCAGCGGTTATCCTCGGCAAAACGTGATGAACCATCTTCACGAAGGGTGAAGGTAAGAAGGTACTTGTCGGCCAGGGTGTAGTTAACGCGGCCAAAGAATGATACGAGGTAGTTCTCAGTGACATATGATGAGCTGTCTGATTTCTGATAAGGATGAGTTGCATCCACAATGCTGCGCGTGTAATTATCCCCTTCCCTTTTGAAATGCTGCCAGGAGTAACCTGCTGTCACGTCAATAACGCTGTTAACTGAAGCCAGATCCTTGTTGTAGTTCAGATAGAAATCCAAAAGGTTGTTGTAGTTGGTGCTGTTGTAATCCGAAAGCTTTCCGTAAAGAGGAGCTGTTATTACTGAAGGAGAAGTTTTGGGACGGTTGTTGTGGCCGTTGCTGTCGGAAATGTCGGTTGCCAGGTTAAGATTAGCCCTCAGTCCGGACAGAAACGGCAGCGCATAGTCGAGCTGAACATTCCCTATAATCCTGTTGACAAGCGAACGGTTGTCTGCTGCCAGTGCCTGCTCAACAGGATTTGCCGTTCCGAGGTTGGCGCCATAGTTCTCCCACTGGAAATAGTCTGCTGACCGGGCGTTCCAGTCTTTTACCACCTGGGTCGGATCCATATTGACCGCTGATCCGATAGCCCCTGTTTCACCGAAGTTGTGGTGAGTGTTCATGCCTTTCAGGTTTACATTAACCTTAAGCGCATCATTCAGGAAAGTGGGATTCAGGTTAAGCGAACCGGTAATGCGCTGCATGTCAGTATTCTTCAGGATACCGTTCTGGTCGGTGTAACCCACTGAAACCCTGTATGGGAGTGATTTGACTGATCCGGTAAAGCTCAGGTTGTGGTCGTTGGAAACGGCCGGGCGGAATATCTCCTTCTGCCAGTTGGTGTTTTGTGTTCCTAAAAGATCCAGATTGTCAACACCGAAGAAGCCCGACCTATCAAGAGCAAGCTTTCTTATCTCATCACCTGAAAACACATCCACGAATGCGATTGCGTTGGCAACCGATACGCTTCCGTCATAGGAAACTGACATCGCGGATCCGGCCCTGGCTTTCTTAGTGGTGATCAGAATAACACCGTTTGATGCCCTTGAGCCGTAAATGGCTGTTGCGGAGGCATCTTTCAACACCGTGAAAGTCTCGATGTCATTCGGGTTTACGAATGACAAAATATTCGAGCTTCCTGAAACATTGTTGTTGTCAATGGGAACACCGTCAATGATCACAAGCGGATCGTTGGAGGCATTCAGTGATGAGCCTCCGCGGACGCGTATTGTAGCTCCGCTGCCGGGTGCGCCTCCGGCGTTGGTGATGACCACACCTGCGCTCTTGCCCACCAGCAGATCCTGCGGTGAGGTTATTGCACCCTTGTTGAAGTCTTTTGAGCTTATCGCTGACACGGATCCGGTGGCATCGCCCTTTTTGACAGTGCCATATCCGATTACAACTACTTCCTCGAGCGCCATTACGTCAGTCTGTAATGCCACATTGACAACCGTCTCGCTGCCAACAGTGACCTCCTGAGGCAGGTACCCGATAAAGCTGAATACAAGGACATCCCCGGGTTTAGCCATCAGGGAATATTCCCCTTTAATGCCGGTAATCGCTCCCGTAAGCGTGCCCTTTACTACCACGTTCACACCTGGTAGTGTCTGTCTGTCGGCCGCATCGGTAACTGTACCTGACACTCTTACCTGTTGCCCGAAGACAACAAGACTCATCATTATGCCAAAGGTCAGCATGAAGAGCCGTTTTCCAGTTAATTTGTCCATAAATAGATTCGGTTTAATTTCGATTCACAGATTTGTTGTTTTTACCAAAACTATTGATTCAGGTTTGGATTGATAAAATTCGTCACTTTTAAGGAGTTAACCAACTCTTTTTCAACAAATTTCCGCAATCGATACCGCAAACGTTTGAAATGGTCATCTGCTAAATTTCTGCCTCGTTTTTAAGTTATTTTATTATATCTTTACAACGGACAGCTATCTGAAGATGGGGCGGAAAAACATAACTATTAAAGATATTGCCCGGGAACTTGGAATTTCTCCTTCCACAGTTTCCAGGGCGCTTAAGGATCATCCTGACATCAGTCAGGCCACCCGCGATGCTGTAAATGAACTTGCAGAACGATGGAACTACAGACCAAATCCCATAGCGATAAGCCTTAAAAGCGGTTCTTCAAAGACCATCGGAGTGATCATTCCCGATATCGTCCACTATTTCTTCTCCACCGTGATCAGCGGAATCGAGGATGTGGTCTATCAGCGCGACTACAATATGATCCTGTGCCAGAGCAATGAAATGTGGGAACATGAGGTCAAAAACATCAAAACACTCCTTTCCAGCCGCGTTGATGGAATACTGGCATCTTTATCCAAGACCACTTCCGATTTAAAGCATTACCGAAGTATCCTGGACAAGGATATCCCCCTTGTCTTTTATGACCGCGTGGCAGATGAGCTGAAGACCGACAGTGTGGTTATCGACGATGAGACCGGCTCCTACAAGGCAGTGATCCATCTCCTGCGTACCGGGAAGAAACGAATCGTACACCTGGCCGGACCAATGCAGCTTGCGATTGCCAGAAACAGGCGCGACGGTTACCTCAGGGCAATGAAGGAGTACCGGCTCACCACATCGGAAGAAGACATTGTGAAATGCGATGACATCCAAAGCGCTGAACGGCTGATACCCGGATTGCTGAAACGATCTCCCCGTCCCGATGCCTTCCTTGCAGTTAACGACCTGACAGCAGCGCAGACATTGATGATAGTCAAGCGTCACGGATTAAGGATCCCTGAAGATGTTGCCATTGTGGGATTTACTAACAGCCAGATAGCCACACTGACCGATCCGGCACTGACATCCGTCGACCAGAAGGGTTTTGAAATCGGCCAGACTGCTGCAAGACTTCTTATCGACCGGATAGAAAACCCACGACTCCCGGTACAGAACAAAATAATAACATCCGAGCTTGTTATAAGAGGATCGTCGTCGCTGAAATAGAAGAAGGTCTCATTGTCTGATTCTTAAAGCCATTGGGGTGTGATCTTTATTTCCATCTTTTTTATAAAGTTGAATCATTTAGTTTCCATTTTACGTTCTACCCACCTCCCGAAAGCTTTCGGGATGGGGGGTAAACAAAAAGGGGAACCGGACAATGATTCTAACTTGCAAAAAGGTAGTTACTTCTCCAGCAACTCAACCAATTTTCCTTTTTCCCCTGCCCTTATACCCTTTTCCGTCATCCTGAGGGTGCAGCACCCGGCTGAAACATCATGTTGGAAAACAAGAATATAATTACCAGTGAGGGCTTCCTCCAGTACCTTTGACTTTTCTTCTATGGTTCGCAGAGACTCAATGTCGTAGCTCATATTCCATATAAGCGGCAGATGGGCGATCGTTGGGATCAGATCGCCGGTGTAGACCAGTGTCTTACCTTTATATTTTATAAAGGGGATCATCAGACCGGGAGTGTGCCCGTAATATATTCTGACTGAAAACCCTTCGAACAGCTCACAATCCTCATCAACAAGATTCAGATGCCCACTGTCGCCGATTGGCAGGATATTCTCCTCCAGGAAGGCATCCTCCTCCCGCGGATTGTTCCTCACTGCCCATTCCCACTGGGTTCGGCTGACATGGTAAATGGCATTCGGGAAGGTCAGCTCAAATCCGGCCCCCTCCCTGCTCCTTACAACGCCCCCTCCGCAATGATCGGCATGAAGATGAGTGAGCACCACATCGGTGATATCCTCCGGCCTAAAGCCCCTAAGCCTAAGTCCTTCAATAAGGCCCTCACCATTATGGATGTAAGTATGCCTGAAAAATTTCTCATCCTGCTTGTCGCCCCATCCCGTATCTACAAGAATGATATGGCCATCGGTCTCCACAATAAGCGAGCGGAGAGCCAGGACAATCAGATTGTTTTCATCGGCCACGTAAACCCGCGACCAGAGAGCTTTGGGAATCACACCGAACATTGCGCCTCCGTCGACCTTGAAGTTTGCTATATTGAAGATATCCGCTTTCATAGTAATATAATTTTTGTAACAGCTGGCACGAAGTAAATTCTGCTGCCTGTTTTTTATTGTTATTTCCCCTTCCTCGATGTCATCTGGGCCATTATTCTCATCAGAAGCCTTATCATCTGGTAGGAGGTCCAGCCCCTGAATCGCGACCACCATGTCCTTCTCCTCAGGAACTCCTCGACGGTCACCTGCCTGCAGTCATTCTTCATAATATCCGTCAGGATTTTTTCAAAACCCGAGGTAAAGGCTTCATTCATAATATTCACATTCATCTCGACGCTCCCGTAATCGCTGATATGGTTGAGATTGTAACTGCCTATACTGCACCACTTCCCGTCGACCGTTGCCACCTTGGCATGGAGATTCGCCGGATAGTATTCATAAATCTTTATGTTATTCTGAAGTATATACTCATAAAGAAACCCGGTGGCCCTAGTGAACATAGGTGCATCCGATTTCGCGGCAAGCACTATCCTTATATCCACTCCCCTGGCGCTCGCAAGTCTGAAAAGCTTCCTCTCAAGCCTTCCCGGCAGAAAGTAACTGGCAAAAATAATCATGTGATGACGGGCATTCTTTAGAGCAGCCCTGTAACTTCTGAGTATCTCTATCTTGTTCCTGTACCAGTTGTTTTCTACCACTCTCAGACTGATATTCTGTTCATACGAAGGAGTAGAATACACGATCTCCGTCGCTCTCTCCTCCTTCGAAATGAAGGTCCTGTTCCATAGCTTCCTGCAGATGCTGTTTACATGAATGCATTCAGGACCCTTTATCAATACTGCAAAGTCGAGCCACTCCTTCACTTCGGGAGTACCGCTATATCTGTCGGCAAAATTCATCCCCCCGATGATCGCCTGTTCACCATCTGCCAGAATAACTTTGTGATGGAGCCTGAGACTGAGTTGGAAGCCTTTTGTCATGAATACAGGTGAGAAAAACCTGAAGAGAATACCGGAATCCTCAATCTTGTGGATGAACTCCTTTGTAAGGTATTTGGTTCCGAAGGCATCAAGAAGAAGATAAATCCTTACACCTCTTCCTGCCGCCCTCACCAGGGCATCGACTATCCGATGGCCGGTGTTATCCTCGTCAATTATGTAGGTCTGGAAATGGATATACCGCTTTGCTTCATCAATCACCCTTATTACAGCCGAGAAAAAGGGATCTCCGCTCTGCAGAAGTTCCACGTGATGTCCTTCCTTGTATTCGTGCTTTGGGGGACGTTCCATAAAATCATCACTGCGTTATCAAACCGGTTCACAAATATAATTATTTAGGCTAACATCGGTAACTCCCTGAAAAAGGCTAATTTTAGCGCCGGATACCTTATTGGACCGGGTCTCTGGGAAATATTAAGGGTGTTCTTAAATTCAACGTTTGGAATGAGAATACATTTCATTGCTGTCGGCGGAGCGGTGATGCATAATCTGGCCATTGCGCTCCACCTTAAAGGATATGGCGTAACCGGTTCGGACGACGAGATTTACGAACCCTCACGTTCACGGCTTGCAGGCTACGGTCTTCTGCCTGAAAAACCAGGGTGGCACCCCGAACTTATCACCACTGATATTGATATCGTGATCCTTGGCATGCATGCCAGGGCTGAAAACCCCGAACTGTTGAAAGCGGCTGAACTGGGATTGAAAATAATGTCATTCCCCGAATTCCTTTATGATCAGACGAAGAATAAGAAGAGGATAGTTGTCGCGGGAAGCCACGGGAAAACAACCACCACTGCAATGATAATGCATGTCCTCAAAACCCTGGGGATCAGATTCGATTACATGGTGGGCTCATCAATCGATGGATATGAAACAATGGTGAGCCTGTCGGACGAATCGGAGCTTGCTGTGCTGGAAGGCGATGAGTATCTCACCTCTCCCATCGACCGGCGGCCAAAGTTTCACCTCTACATGCCCGACATAGCTGTGCTAAACGGAATAGCATGGGACCACATGAACGTGTTTCCCACTTTCGAAAATTATGTGGAACAATTCAGGATCTTTGCAGGCAAAATAACCCCCGGAGGATCGCTTATATATTACAGGGATGACCCTGAAGTGCTTAAGATAGCGGAATCAGCACGTGATGATATAAAGAAAATCCCCTACCGGGTTCATGCACATTTCCAGAACAAAGCCGGCTTCTATGCGGTCACCTGCAACCGTACGATACCGCTTAAGTTCTTCGGATGGCACAACATGCAGAACCTTTCAGCCGCGCTGGAAGCCTGTCTGTCCGCCGGGATCAGCTCCGACGGATTCTATGATGCCATAGGAAGTTTCAGCGGAACATCAGGCAGACTCCAGGTGATGAAGGAAAATGACTCAGGTGTTTTCTATTACGATTTTGCACATTCCCCGTCGAAAGTGAAGGCAACCGTCGAGGCTGTCGCCGAACGATATCCCGGACGCGATCTTGTGGCATGCTTCGAACTGCATACCTTCTCGAGCCTTAGTAAAAATTTCCTCCCCTTCTACAAGGGAAGCCTCGAAAAGGCAACCAGGGCATTCGTGTATTTCAATCCTCATCAGTTTGAAATGAAAAAACTTGAGCCCCTCTCCCGCGAGTTGGTGAGGGATGAATTCGGAGGCATCAACCTGTCGGCATTTGACGACTCCGCTGAAATGATAAGCCGGATAAAACAACTGAAGCTTAAGTCACCGGTCTGGCTCTTCATGAGCTCCGGCGACTTTGACGGCTGTGACCTTAAATCGCTTGCTGAAGAGTTGCTTGCATGATCCATTAATTTGAAGAAAAAATTTTGCAGATAAAAAAAAAGATCGTTTCTTTGCATCCGCATTTAAAAAGTTCTTTAAACGGTCCATTCGTCTAGTGGTTAGGACGTCAGGTTTTCATCCTGGTAACAGGGGTTCGATTCCCCTATGGACTACGAATTTTCCAAGAAAATTTTATAAATAATGGCAAATCATAAATCGTCCGAAAAAAGGATAAAGCAGGAAAGAACAAAGAATGAGGCTAATAAGTATTACGCCAAGACTATGCGTAATGCACTTAAGAAGATCCGTACCACTTCAAACAAGGAAGAAGCCGGAGCCATGCTGCCAAAGGTTAATTCAATGCTCGACAAACTGGCCAAGAAGAACATCATTCACACAAACAAGGCCTCTAACCTCAAGTCCTCTGTAAAGAAACATGTTGACAGCCTGAAATAAGCTTGTTAAATAAATAGTTTCCAAGGGATCCGGAAGGGTCCCTTTTTTTGTCTACCCCCCACCCCCCCTAAAGGGGGGCTAAGGAACTACCAATGTGAAACATAGTAGTCAGGGGATAATCCATCCTTTAATAGTTTTCCGTTTTCGGCTCGAAAGTTAATGCTGGGCTATTTATATCACTCGTACAACACTTATGTAGTTGTATTCCAGGAGTCTAAGCCCCCCTTTAGGGGGGTTGGGGGGTGGAACGTAAAAGGGAAGTGAAGTGCTCCAACATGATAAAGAAGTGTTAAAGGAAAGCATTTGGGGGGTGGAACGTAAAATGAAAATGAAGTGGTCTCAATTTAGTAATAGGATGTGTACAAAAAGTTGCCTCCAGGGGGGCAAGGGGGGTAAAAAGGGCAGGGGAAACTGTTTCTGCAGACCTAAAGAAGATTTTCTTCTGTCTCCGGTCTTCCGTCTTCTCCTGAATCATGCAATATTTATTTTTTCGTATTCTCTTCTTTTCCTAATTTTATATCCGGAAATATGTCTCGTTTATCATGTCAATCAAAATCACCGACTGGGCTGTCGAGGACAGGCCCAGGGAAAAACTGATCAGGAAAGGTATATCCACCCTGAGCGATGCCGAGCTGCTGGCAATACTCATCAGTTCGGGTACGCGAAAGAAATCTGCCGTCGACCTTGGGAGAGAGCTGCTCGGCTCCGTCAGCAACAACCTCAACTCCCTCGGTAAACTTTCAGTCTCCGACCTGCTGAAATTCAGGGGCATCGGTCCGGCCAGGGCCGTCACGATCAGCGCCGCCCTCGAACTCGGCAGAAGGAGAAACAGTGCTGAACTGCCCGATGCAGGCCAGATAAGATGCTCGAAAGATGCCGCCGATATCTTCTTTCCTCTCCTGGCGGATCTCCCTCACGAGGAATTCTGGATTCTCTTCCTCAACAGATCGAACAGGGTTATCGACCGGATGAAGATAAGCCAGGGCGGCGTCAGCGGAACCGTAACCGATGTGAGGATAATAATGAAAAAAGCTGTCGAATGGCTAGCTTCCGGAATAATCGTTTGCCATAATCATCCCTCGGGCAATATGAATCCAAGTGATTCCGATTCAAAGATCACAGGGAAAATAAAAGATGCCGGCAGCATTATGGATATCCAGCTGCTCGACCACATTATCATCTCGGGAAAGGATTACTACAGCTTTGCCGACAACGGACTTATCTGAAGACCGGGAAGCTTACGGAATGACAAAGGGGCGCTTCACTGAAACCCCGCATTCATCGCCGCATTTCGCAAGAAGTTCTGT
The DNA here is from genome assembly GCA_049294075.1 of Bacteroidales bacterium. GTDB lineage: Bacteria > Bacteroidota > Bacteroidia > Bacteroidales > VadinHA17 > LD21. The sequence goes on from JBAQCK010000199.1 coordinate 23,007, forward strand.
AAAGGTAACTTTCAGGACAGGGTGAATCATGTCAGGAGCAATCTCGCACAACGGCTCGAGGACAAATTTGCGGTCGGGGATCCTCGGATGCGGGATTTCCAGCTCGTCTTTCATTATCACCTCAGATCCGTAAAGAAGGATATCGATATCGATCGTCCGCGATTTGTATCCCTTGCCGCTCCTCAGCCTGCCAAGCTGAGCCTCGATCATCAGTATTCTTCCAAGGAGCCCCGATGAACTTAGACTGCTTCTTACCTTCACAACCATATTCAGGAAACGGTCGTCGCTCCTGAAGCCCCAGGGCTCCGTTTCATAGACAGATGAACATTTGACAACTTTTCCTATCTCCTCTCCTATCCTTTCCACAGCCATCGAAAGATTCTTCTCCCTGTCGCCAAGGTTGGTCCCAAGTCCGAGAAATACTGTTTTATACATTGCGGCCGGTTATAATTACTTTAATGATTATGTGGTATGTTTAAAATATATGGGGGCTTGCCTTTAGATTCGCTTCCGCATGTAATCCAAATTTAAGAATTATGCGCGGCTTAAAGGCAATCCGGAACTGATTTTTTATACCTTTGAAACTCATTTTATTAAAGGGAGTTTTATATGAAAACATTTCTGAAATATGTCCTTGCAACTATCACAGGGATAATAATCGTGTCGATCCTTTTCATAGTGATCATGCTTGCCAGTTTCAGTGCAATGATGGTCTCCGGCGATAAACCTGCATCAGTTGCAGAAAATTCAGTACTGGTGCTGAAAGCAGGGGTTTCGATCCCCGACAAGGGGAGCAAATTGCCCTACGCCGGTATCGATCTGATCAACATGACAATAACGCCTGCCCCCGGACTGAATGAGATACTTCATAATCTGGAAAAGGCGGCTACAGATGATAAAATCAAGGGGGTGCTTATCGAGAACGGAATGGTGCCTTCGGGATGGGCCACTACAGAAGAACTCAGGGAAGGCCTGAAAAAATTCCGGGAAAGCGGGAAATTTGTTATCGCCTGGTCGGATTACCTTTTGATGCAGGAAGGTTATTACCTTTCGACCGCTGCCGATAAAATTTATATCAACCCGTCATCAACCGTCGATTTCAAGGGACTCAGCGGAGAGGTTCTCTTCTACAAGAATGCTCTCGAGAAACTGGGGGTGGAAGTGCAGGTCATCCGTCACGGTAAATTCAAGGGAGCGGTCGAGCCCTATATTCTCGACGAACTGAGCAAGGAGAACAGGGAACAGATAAGCACTTATGTAGGATCAATCTGGTCGCATGTTCTGGCAGACATTTCCGCCGCAAGAGGCATATCGCTTGAGAAGCTGAACAGCATTGCCGACAACCTGACAGGTTACGTTGCCCCCGGTGCTCTCGCTTCCGGCCTGGTCGACGGTCTGCTTTATCACGACCAGCTTATCGACACGCTCAAGATCCGCTCGGGACTCACAACCGATGATAAGATCACCATGGTACCTATGCACAAGTACACCAGGGTGCCGGAATCCAAAAAAACCCCCTTCTCCAGAAAAAAGATCTCTGTTGTATATGCATCGGGATCAATAGTTAATGGCAAGGGGGGTGAAACAAGTATCGGGGGAGACTCCTTCAGGGATGTGATAAGAAAGGAAAGAAAGGACACGGCTGTCAAGGCTATAGTGCTCAGGGTGAACTCACGCGGGGGAAGCGCCATTGCTTCCGATATGATATGGAGGGAGCTTGACCTTGCTGCCAAAGATAAACCGGTTGTGATCTCCATGGGCAACTATGCCGCTTCAGGAGGCTATTTCATTTCAGCCCCGGGGACCAAGATCTTCGCCAGCCCTGTTACCATAACAGGGTCGATCGGTGTCTTCGGACTGGTTCCCAACGCGGGAAAACTCATGGAACAGAAACTTGGTGTATCCTTTGAGACAGTGGAAACAAATGCCAATTCTGACTTCCCCTCGGTGTACAGACCCATGAACGTTGTAGAGAAAGAAGCAATGCAGAGAACCGTTGAAAACACCTACTCCGATTTTGTTAATAAGGTTTCGTCAGGAAGAAAAATGACCTTCAACGCAGTCGACAGCATTGCCCAGGGACGAGTCTGGAGCGGTGCCGACGCCATGAGGCTGGGTCTTGTCGATGGTGTGGGTGGATTGACTGCAGCTATTGAAGAGGCCGCAAGACTGGCAGGAATTGAAAATTATTCGGTCAGGGAACTCCCTGTTTCCGAAGATCCGCTTACCAGGATGATTTCCCAGTTTGGTGCCGAAATAAAAATGAAAATCCTCAAAAACGAACTGGGCGAGTTTGAAAGGATATTTGATGAGCTCAAGGAAATTCGCGACCTCTCGGGAATACAGACCCGATTGCCTTACTTCATTGAGATTCACTGATAAATGGAACCCGCCAGGAATCCTCTCCTGTGGCCGTTCTCCATCCTGTTCCGGCTTGTAACAGCGATCCGTAACATCCTGTACGACACGGGCTTTTTTTCGTCGGAGGAGTTCGGGATCCCGGTTATCTGCATCGGTAACATCACTGTGGGAGGAACCGGAAAAACTCCCCATGCCGAATATATTATATCATTGTTGCAGAAGGAGTTCAGTGTGGCGCTTCTCAGCAGGGGCTACATGAGAAAATCAACCGGCTTCAGATATGTCACCCCTTCCTCCTCAACAGCCGATTCCGGAGACGAACCTCTCCAGATATCCCGCAAATTCCCCCAGATTGTGGTCGCCGTCGACAGCAACCGCATCAATGGAATAAAAACCATATTAAGGGAACATCCCGGAACGAATGTTATCATCCTCGACGACGGATTCCAGCACAGGAAAGTCAGGCCGGGTCTTTCCATACTGCTGACAGACTACGCCCGCCTGATGACAAGGGACAGACTGCTGCCTTACGGCAGGCTCAGGGAATCTCCCTCACAGAGGCTCAGGGCCGGCGTGATTGTCGTCACCAAAACCCCTGAGAACATTACGGATGCTGAAAAGCTTGCGATCACAAACGAACTTCTGACAGGAGAAAAACAGAAGGTCTTCTTCTCGGCCATCGACTACTACGGCCTGCAGCCTGTTTTTGAGGATGCAGATCCGGTGAACCTGACCTCCGGCGGCCAGGACAGGACCGAACGGGCTGCCATAATTGTAACGGGTATTGCATCGCCTGATCCGCTGATAAAGTACCTGGGAAAATATTTTACTGAGATCAGGCATCAGCGCTTCCCCGATCATCACAACTTCACCGGCGCGGATATTGAAAAGATCAGGATGGCATTTAAAGGCATGCCGTTTACCGAAAAGATGATAATCACCACCGAAAAAGACGCGGTCAGATTCAGGGAATTTTCTAATATTGCCGGTTCATTGAAAAAGAATCTGTACTGCATTCCGGCCGGAGTCAGATTTTTGAATGATGATAAACTCGAATTTGATAAACTGATACTCGATTATGCTCGAAAAAATAAATGAAACTGTCGCTTTCCTCCGACAGAAAGGAATAACCGGACCGGAAGCCGGAGTGATACTCGGGACAGGGCTTGGCGGACTCACCGAACACATAACAGGCACCATTGAAATCGACTATAAGGATATACCGCACTTCCCGGTATCGACCGTCGAAGGTCATGCCGGACGCCTTATCTACGGTGAATTCGGGGGAAAGAAAATTGTTGCCATGAAAGGCAGGTTCCACTATTACGAGGGATATCAGCCCGAACAGATTGCTTTTCCAATAAGGGTTATGAAACTCCTGGGAATCAAATACCTCTTCCTCTCAAATGCCGCCGGAGGCGTGAACCCCGAATTCCATATCGGCGACATAATGATAATCAGGGATCATATCAATCTGATCCCCAATCCTCTGATAGGCAGAAACGACAGCAGGATAGGCGCCCGCTTCCCCGATATGAGCCAGCCTTATGACAAAAACCTTATCGATTTGGCGGTCAGCATTGCCGCCAGGAACAACATTACTGTCAGAAAAGGAGTCTACCTCGGAACAACAGGACCCACATTCGAAACACCGGCAGAATACAAGTACTTCCGTATCATAGGTGCCGATTCTGTAGGCATGTCAACAGTAACTGAGGTCATCGCCGCAAGACACATGGGACTTCCCGTCTTCGGCGTAAGCATCATCACAGACCTGGGAGTGGAGGGAAAAATTGAATATGTCACCCACCAGATGGTCCAGCGTGAAGCTGAAAAAGCCGAAAAGCAGATGACAACAATAATGACGGAACTTATTTCGGAGTTGTAAGAAGAAGGGTACGCGGTACGCGGTACGCGGTGTTTACGACTTGCATGACTTGCACGACTTGCACGACTTGCAAGACTTTTTTATCTTACCACCGTACAAACTTTCTTCCACCGTCCGGTTTTGCCGGTTTCGTCGAATGAGGTTATCAGAAAAACATAGATCCCCGTATCGAGCAGACGGCCGTCCGGACCGGTGCCGTCCCAGATCACTGAAGCACCCGGACCTGCAAACAGGTTGTCGGCGAGCTTCCTGACAAAGCGGCCGGCTTCGTCAAAAACAGTAACAGAGACCACACTTCCATTTTCCCCAGGGTTCAGGTCAATTACAAGCAGATCTTCGTTGCCGTCATTGTCAGGTGTTATTTTTGTCGATGAAAAAACAACGGATTCGCCGTCGCCGGGATCCTCCGCCGCGACAGAATTGGGAGCTCCCGGGGTCCCCCATCCTGACGATTCGGAAGCAGAATGCCATTGAGATTTGTCGGTTGATGCCATGCAGGGACGAACCTTTTCAAGAGAGATCCCATCGAAACCGCTCAGAAGAGGGAAATGCATTTCTTCATCATAAAACACTTCATCAATTTTTTCCAGCGAGCGGTTGAAGAGAATAAGATGACCCTCGCCGTCGGACATCGACGGAAGTGATGAAACTTCAAGAATATTATCAGGCACCGATGAAGAAAATCTTTCCTCGAGAATGTCTTTTGAGCATGTTATAACAATGTTATAACGAGGCAAGAGGCAGTGATCTTCTGCGGATGCGGGAACGACCGACGATGTATCGCCGGTTTCGTCCCTTACTGAAACCAGGAAGAGATCACATGTATTTATTATCTTTTCGGAACAATTATAAAACTCTATAAAATCAGGATCTCCCGGCAACGGGTTAAAAAGAAGTTCATTGAAAAGGACATCACCGGTCCGGGCCTGTTCGGTAAGACCAAAACTAAATTTATCCCTCGACATTCTGTTGCCTGCAAAGTCGGTCACATCATTGTCAACCGTGAGAGTGTACACCCTCCTGAGCTCAAGCGGCTCCTCAGGGATGACGGTGAAGCTTCTGAACAGCGGATCTTCATTTACGATAGTGCTGATGCGCATACCGTCAATTGAAATACTCTCAATCCTGTCAAAAAGATCCGGAATGCTTTCAGAAAACCGTAAATTGATTGTCGCACTGTCGGCCGGAAAGACACTCTCTATCCCGTGAAAGCCAGTGTCGGGGTTGTTTCCCTCAACTGAATTCCTGGTGCCCGGAGTTCCTCCTGAAGGTGAAACGGATGCTATCCAGTTGCCTTTTTCATGAAACGGGTAAGCGGAGTCAACCAGCTCGAGCGACCATCCTCCTCCCGATTTCAGGATATCGCCGTACCAGTCTGAAGAGTATTTAACACCGTGTATCAGGTTCAGATTTCCATCCCTGATCAGGATTGTCTTCCCCTCATTAGTAAGTGCCGGAAAAGACTTCAATCCTGCCGTATTGCCGTAACGCGCGAACAATGCAGTGTCCTGAGCCTGGCACACGATCAGCCAGCCTCCCGGCGCGATGCTGACTTCAGGGAACAGGCTGTTTGAGTTGCCGTCCGAAAGCCGCCAGCCTTTCAGACATACAGTGTCGCTGCTCCGGTTATGCAATTCGAGGTATTCCTTAACCGGAAGCCCCACGGCCGGAGTCGGATCGGCCATGATCTCGGAGATAACAACATCGCCCGTAGAAACGGGAGCATCGCGGTTCGGTGAACCGGGATAATCAATAACCTGACCGGATACCTGTAAAGGTATCGCAACAGTCAGTAAAATAACTTTATTCATGCAGCGAGACGAATTGAAAAAAGAGTTATTTTTGACCGCTTTTTACAGTAATAAATTTAAGAAATTAATAAAAGACTATCTATCATCATATAAGATTTATTTTTTTTGTTATTTATACCCCCTTCCCAACCTTCCCCCACGGGGGAAGGAGACGATTGTGACCGCAGATCATTTCACCGGTCAGGAAGGAGGAGGAACAAAGCCTTTCCCCCTTGGGGGAAACGGGAAAGGGGGTAATAGACAATTAAATTGAACTTATTTTATTATGAGCAAAATAATATTTTAATAAATACTTTTTATTTTTTATCCATACACTTATAATTAATTTAATCCGGACAAATAGAAAAATGAAGACAGCAGTTGTCGGAGCCACCGGTATGGTAGGCAGAACCATGATCAGAGTCCTTGAAGAAAGGAACTTCCCCGTAACAGAGTTATTACCCGCCGCGTCGGAACGTTCGGTTGGAAAAGAAATCACTTTCAGGGGTAAAGCTGTTAAGGTTGTCAGTGTTCAGGATGCTATTGATGCCAAACCGGTTTTTGCAATATTTTCAGCCGGAGCCACCGTATCAAAGGAATGGGCGCCCCTGTTTGCTGCAAACGGGACAGTTGTGATTGACAACTCATCAGCCTGGAGAATGGACCCTGGCGTTCCGCTTGTAGTACCCGAGATCAACAGTCATTCAATAAAAAAGGGCGACAGGATCATAGCCAATCCAAACTGTTCAACCATCCAGATGGTGATGGCGCTGGCGCCACTGCATAAGAAATACCGGATAAAAAGGCTTGTGGTTGCCACTTACCAGTCGGTCACCGGTACCGGAGTGAAAGCCGTCGCCCAGATGGAAAACGAAAGAGCCGGTATTAAGGGTGAGATGGCTTATCCCCACCCCATCGACCTTAACTGCTTTCCTCACGGCGGAAGCTTTCAGGCCGACGGCTATACCACAGAGGAACAGAAGCTGATAGATGAAACCCGCAAGATACTCGGCGACCAGTCGATTATGGTAACAGCAACTGTCGTAAGAATACCGGTTGTGGGCGGACACTCCGAAGCAGTGAATATCGAGTTTGAGAATGAATATGATATCGACGAGGCAAGGAACCTGATCAGCAACTTTCCCGGCGTGGTCGTGTATGACAATCCGGCTCTGAACGAATATCCTATGCCGCAGCTTGCACACAACAGGGACGAGGTCTTTGTAGGAAGGATCAGAAGGGATCTTTCGAAGGAAAAATGCCTCAACCTTTGGGTCGTTTCGGACAATATCCGTAAGGGCGCAGCAACAAACGCGATTCAGATAGCCGAATTCATGGCTGCCAACGGTCTGTATTAACCGCGGGTAACCCGATTAATAACCTTAGGGTCTCCTCTACCGGGCAGACCCTATTTTTCAAACGAAAAATCGTTATAGGGATACCTTTTGATGTGAATGCTTTTTACTTCCTCGTAAAGCAGGCTCTGTAATTCAGGAATATTTTCCTTCGTTTTTGCCGAAATGAAAATTGTCCTGTGATTCCTGTCGGAGGCCATCCAGGTGTTTTTAAGGTCTGCAAGGGAATAATTCTCCCTGGTGGCAGGCGTGAGGTCGTACTCGTCCTTTGCCGTGTAGGAGAAGGAATCTATCTTATTGAAAACAAGAATAAGGGGTTTGCCGGCCGAATCCAGCTCCCTGAGGGTTTCATCTACAACCCTTATCTGCTCCTCAAATCCCGGGTGCGAAATATCGACAACATGAAGTAAAAGATCCGATTCCCTCACCTCATCAAGGGTAGATTTGAACGACTCAACCAGATGATGTGGAAGCTTCCTGATAAATCCGACTGTGTCTGAAAGCAGGAAGGGCAGGTTGCCGATCACCACTTTCCTCACTGTTGTATCGAGGGTTGCAAACAGCTTGTTCTCGGCAAATACCTCCGACTTGCTGAGCAGGTTCATGAGTGTCGATTTGCCGACGTTGGTATAGCCGACCAGCGCCACCCTTACCATTTTACCGCGGTTCTTACGCTGGGTGGCCATCTGAATATCAATCTTCTTAAGCTGTGTTTTCAGAAGCGCTATCTTGTCCCTGATAATTCGCCGGTCGGTTTCGATTTCGGTTTCGCCCGGTCCCCGCAATCCGATTCCGCCACGTTGCCTCTCAAGATGTGTCCACATCCCTGTCAGTCTCGGAAGGAGATACTGGTACTGAGCCAGCTCAACCTGGGTCCGGGCATGTGAGGTTCTGGCACGGCTTGCAAAAATATCGAGTATCAGGTTGGTCCTGTCGAGTACACGGCAGCCCAGTTCATTTTCTATGTTCCTTATCTGACTTGCTGAAAGCTCATCATCGAAGATGGCTATGTTGATGCTGTTTTCAGATACAAATGATTTTATCTCAGCTATCTTACCGGAACCGACAAAGGTTCTGGCATCAGGAATCTGAAGTTTTTGCAGGAATCTTTTTACCGGCTCGACGCCGGCAGTCTCGGCCAGGAATGATAATTCATCCAGGTATTCCCCTGCCTGATCATCGCCCTGCCCGGGATAAATCAAACCTATTAATACTGCCCTTTCGCTCTTTCTGCCCGTTTCGATCATTCACCTTCTAAATCAGGGCACAAATTTAATCAATAAATCGTTTGTTGCTCTGAAGGGCACCGTTTATGGCCTGCTTTAAGGCATCTGAACAGCGGAAAATCATTTCCATATCGGACGGGAAGGGCACGGCCTTCGTTTTTGTCTTCTCTATCTGGGCCTGACTCAGGGCATGCAGGTCACCAAGGGCTCTCGCCGATATCCATTCAAAACCCGATTGTGCACCAAGAGGATCCTTCTTCAGGACTTTCTCAGGATTGGCCTGGATGATTTCAACATCGCCTGCTATACGGCATTCTTTCGACTGAATAGTCTCAATAAGGGCGCACTGAAGGGTTTTATATTTCACCGACTTGATGTCGTTGCCAAGTGAATCCTTCATCACATTTCCCCTGGCATCAAGCTTGTATGAAAACCCATCCTCAACATCCTTCTTCACAACCGTGTCCTTCTGCATGGTCTGGTCGGGACTGACAATTATATTCCTCAGGTTGACATTTACATAGTAGTCAAATCTTGTATTCTGCCCAAGGTCCCGGGTATGGTATTCAACCCATTCACTGTTGAGACGGGGCAGGTCAAGTGAAAGAAGATCTTCTTCGAATTCCTGGTCAAAGCGCATAAGCGACCTGTTATTAAGGGTTATCAGCACCCTGCTCATGCCGAGATATCTGGCATCATCTATCTTGTTGTCGATACCCTCATAGTTACCGACATATTCCTTTGCCCTGACAAATTCGTAATAAGCCTGACGGTAATTCTCCTTCAGTTTGGTAAGCATAAGCTCATTGCCGTGAGCGTAATAGAAATCTGCCGATTTGCGCTTTGCAGCAACCATCTCGGGCATGTAGTCGACATAGGGGTAATCGATAGTCTTTCCGTTGAGTTCGAGCGGAAGGACTGTCCTGACATAGGCCTGCCTGTCGCTCATCGCCTTGCTAATCTGGTAAATCTCATCCCAGTTATCGGGCCGGTCTTCCATCTTCAGGTACCTGATCCGCTCATTGTCCTGCTCGTTCAGGATCTTGTAGGACCTGTCGAGGATGGCTATCTGCTTAGAATCGTCCCTGTCCCTGCGAAGTTGTTTCACAGCCTTGTCGAGGGCCATGGGGTAATTTCCCTTCTCGAGCTGCTTTTTGGAAGAGCCGCACGATGAGAGGATTAATAAGAAGATGAGTGAAAATGCTGCAATCTGCTTCATAAGAGTACATTTCAGGGTTTGTCAGGGCTTCTGCCCTTAATAATCACAGTAATAACTCCGAAATCTGCCTGATATTATTTTTCAGTATTGAAATGTGAGCGGTATCTGGAATCTCACTCTCACCGGCTGGCCCCTCTGCAGTCCGGGCGACCACTTGGGCGAAGCAGATATTGCCTTCACAGCCTCATCATCAAGAAGCGGGTGAACCCCTTTTATTACATTTACATTGCTGACCGAACCATCCTTCTCAACGATGAATGTAAGGAAAACCGTGCCGCGGATTTTGGCCGAAATTGCTTCTTCGGGATATCTTGTCCGTTTGCCGACCCAGTTTCTGAATACGGTAAGGTCGCCGCCCCTGAACGTTGGCATGGTTTCAACTATGAAAAGAGGTTCCTCATTGCCGTAACCCTCTCCTCCTGAAATAAGATCATCCCCGAAGCCTGAACCCGTTGCGTCGATTCCTTCGCCTTCAGTAGATGCCAGGAGTTCATCGGTCGAAAGGGTGGCAAGTTCAACCGGCACAATCGAATCGACAACCACGGGTGGAACATACTCCACTGTTTCCTGGATCTTCTGAGCCATTGAGGCAGAAGGAGGAGGAGGCGGAACATAGAAATCCTCGGGCGGGGGCTGAAGGTTTTCGATTGTAACCTGATAGTATCCGGTGCCGCCCATCACTACTCTGTCACCTGAAGGCCGGGAAATGAATGGTATCAGCACGGCAATAACGGCTGCAATGACTGATATTATCAGTCCTGTCAGAACAGCGCGGTTATATCGCTTGCGGAGCTGGTATGCGCCGTACTCCCTGTTCCGGTGCTCGAAGACAAGATCGTCAAAATCAGATATTACATACTGCTGATCAACTTTGCCGCCAGGCTGTTCGCTGTTACTACCCCTGAGGTTCACTTTTTAATGTTAACAAAGTTCCTTTTACCATAACCGGATGTCAACAATCATTCCGTTTTTTGAATCGGACCGGTGAGATGGCCTGACTTCAATGAAAATTGCGGCAAAATTACCAATTACCGGCGTTTCTGCAAAGTAATTAATTTGTCGGGTTGGCAGATGTTTTTTTATTCTTAATAATTTCTTAAATTTGCCGGTGTTTTATCGGGGGTTTAGCTCAGTTGGCTAGAGCGTTTGACTGGCAGTCAAAAGGTCAGGAGTTCGATTCTCCTAATCTCCACCTTCGCCCTCCGAAGCCTCGGCGTAGGAGGGTATTATCATCCATAGCCTTGGCGAAGGATGGTTTCGCCCTCTTCCACAAGGCTTCTCCGGGCTTGAACCTTCGTTAAAACTACGGTTCACTAAGGCGGTGGACGCGGTCCACAAGTTTTCTGTCCCGCTGAATGTTTCGATATGTGGTATGTTTACATTTTGAGGTGTGCCGATGGTACATTCTACACAGGTTGTACAACGGATGTTGCCAGAAGGCTGAACGAACATAATCAACATAAGATTTTCTACACAAGAAGCAGAAATCCGGTTTCCCTGGTCGCTTACACTGCTTTTACCGATAAATACAAAGCATTTGAATCTGAGAAGTACCTTAAGGTATTTCGTTTAGAAACAGACACTTAATTTAAATCACCTACGGGCAAACTTAGACTCTATTTCAACCCAAAGCCTTGTCGAAAAGCAGTAAAAAGTGTAACACCAGAGTTGATTGTCAGGAACTGCAACAATAATTCTACTGTCAAGTATCTTAAAAATTTCGGAAAGATCGTCAGGGAGGCGTTGAGCCGCGATTGGATCCAGGCGGATCCCTTCCGGAACATCAAATACCACCTGGAGGAAGTGGATAAACCATTTCTGAGCCAGGGTGAGCTGCAAAAAATAATGACAAGGAATTTTGAGATAAAGAGGATTGCCCAGGTCAGGGATGTATTTGTTTTCTGCTGCTTTACCGGTCTTGCGTTTATTGATGTAAAGACACTCACGGTAAAGTATCTTTTGCAGGGTGTTGATGGCAAACTCTGGATCCGGAAGCAGCGGAATAAATCAAAGCAATGGGCGCATATCCCTCTGCTGCCTGATGACAGGCAGATTATTGACCAATACAGATCCAATCCACAGTGCCAGAGAAAAGGAGTTCTGTTACCCGTACTCTCGAACCAGAAGATGAACGCTTACCTCAAGGAGATCGCCGATCTATGCGGCATACAAAAGAACCTTACTACCCACTGTGCCAGGCATACCTTCGCCACCACTGTTACTCTGGCAAACAAGATTTCGATGGAGAGCGTGTCGAAGATGCTGGGGCATTCAAACCTTACCATGACAATGAAATATGCCAGGATACTTGACTCTACTATAGGGCTGGAAATGTAACAGTTAGCAGAAAAAATGAAATCCCAGATGGGTTAAATGACCCTGTATGGGACTGATGCGATATGTACCATAAAGATTATATGTGTGAGTAAACCCAGAACTCATACATTTATTATATATGACTATTACCAATGAGTTCTTTCAACCGCCAGCACCTAAGGTACATTGCTAATAGGTGTGAGGTCAGTCTGAAACTGCATTAACTGTCTTTATTTGTTCTAAAAGTCGATATACGGTTGTAGATGGATTATTATATGAAGTCAAACGTTTTGCTCTTGAACAAGCCTGATCCTCTACAGTGGATAGTTTATGTTTTAGCCTAAAACAAATTGATCCTTTCGTGTATCCATGGCATATTCTGTCAAGTTGAGATACTATTTGCTGAGAGTTCCGTTCAGCACTTTGATTACAAGTATGTAAAATATACCAAAGTTCCAGACAGGGATTAGACACAATTAAGATAGCGCCATTTACTGATTGTAATCTTGTAAGCACCTCTGGTACATCGAGATCATAAAACAGAAAGGTTCGATCTTTCTCATGCAATGGAAAATACTTCAATACTCTATTTACAAACTGTTGACTGATTCTACTTCCTGCAACTTTTGATTTGATCTCAATTGGTACCCGGTATTTACTCCTAATGTATGCAATATACGCTTCTTCTGATTCACCCTCACAGAAAACAAAATAAGTTGGTCTAACTTCCTTCCCCTTTGATTGTCTGTACCTTTTAGCCATTAATAAGGGATTTAATATTATCATTCGAATCATTTATATATGGAACAGCATCAAATCTACCTTGCAGATATGCCTTCTCAACATCCATATTTTCCCTGAAATCTTTATAATCAAACAAAGAGTAGAGGTCAGTTGAGGCATCAGTCCTTTTATTTACAAAATAGATCTGATCCTTTCGTATTTTAGCCAAGTCAAGAAGTTTAGTATCGTGAGTAGTGAATATTAATTGAGCACTCTTACTAATATAGAATAATTTAATAATGAACTCGACAATCCTTGGATGCAGGCTTGATTCTATTTCATCTATTAGAAGAATTTTGTTCGTCTTGATTATATCAAGCACAGATAATAGAATCACAAATAGCTTCTTAGTTCCTTCTGATTCCTCAGTTCCAAAGTCAAAAGCAATGCCGGGTGAAGCTTTATGATACGTTTTAATTTGAAAGACTTCCTTTTGTTCATCCTTAATAGTTGCTGTAGCTGCAGGTAGAGTTAGACTAAAGCTTTTAACGGGGATTTCTCTTTTTACCATTTTTATGTCTACTATGTCACTATCAGCTATTTGCAGAGCTTCAACCATCAATTTCTTGTTCTCCTTAAGTTGATGTTCAATATTAAACGAGTTAAACCCATAAAGCCCCAGAATGAAGTGATCCCTAAAAAAGGTAAACAATTCCTTCCCAAGTTCACGATCCATCTGGCTTGCTCTTGAAACATAAAGTGTTTTATCGGATGTGTTTTCTGCAACAGCCATGGGCTTCTTAATAACATTTGTGAATGAATATTTATGGCTCTTCTTTCCTGTATGGCTTTCATCACGAATAAAGACCATTGCCCTTTTACCTTTTGGATAATAGAATAAACTCTCTGTAAGTATCTTGTTTCGAGTAAGTGAAAAGGCATATTCGTACTCAACACTCTTACTTACAAACCTAATCATGAATGAGCTTGGCTTTTCAGGGAATCCGTCAAATTTAAATGGGACAAAGTTAAACTGCACATCCTCGTTGTGCGTATGCGATTGAAAGACCATGCTACAACAAAAGCTTATTGCCTTTATGATGCTGCTTTTCCCAGAAGCATTTGCACCATACAATGCGATTGTCTTAAGAATTTTGTCATTCTTAAAATCAAAAACATTTTCCTCAAGTTCACGTACCTTTCTTGATTTGCTGTTTCCCGCCAACAGGTTCAATACAACCTCCTCCTTAATGGAGTAAAAATTGCTTAAATGAATTTCAAGGATCATTTCAGGGGGTTTTATGTAAATTACTTACAAATATAACACCTAAAATGAATTATTATTGCTTTTATGTGATTTTTTAACGACCCAAAGTACCCTCTGTTCAACATGTCAGTTTTACAAAGTAAATCCATGCCCTATAGCCATCACTCCCCCCACACCTTAGCTATCCGGTATCTGATCTTGTCCTCAAATAATGTAATCAGTTGTTTATTGGTATTCACTGCTCCCATTTCATTTTCAATCTGGAGAACAATTTGCATTTGCGTTCCAATAGGAGGAAGAGGTAGTTTAATTTTAACTATTGCATTGCCATTAAACTGAGGTTGCCCGCCTCCAGTCATGAGGCTTGCAGCCTGAGAAATATAATTATCACTCTGTGCGAAAATCCAATAGTATTTGGGAAACACTTTAGTCCGGTCGAATTGTAATCTCATTAAAAAGGATGCGAATACAGCTGGATAATCATCTTCATAAATCATTGTTTTTCCATATGTTGCCCCAGTCCTTGCAACTAAGATGTCATTACGCTTTACTATGCACTTTTCAGCTTCCTTAGTCAGGCTGATATACTTTTTGTCAGTATTAATTAACTTACCGTCAGACCCTATATCGGTAATCCTAATAAAACGCGCATCCCCTTCATCCTTTGCTCTTTCAGTAAAACCATACTTGGGTTTTGCAACTACTCCCAGTTCCACCATCTCCCACTCCGGATCAATCTCAATACGTGGTTTATAGTTCTCCACAACCATCCGGGCACCATCAATGATTTTCTGGTAACTTTCAATCTCAGCAACTATTTCCTCCTGAATAGAAAGTGGAGGAAGAGGTATTTGAATTTTTTCCAAATTCCCTTTAGTAATATGGACCAGCCCAACTCCACCATGTAGGTTCTGCTCTACTTCCTCTACAGCTTTATTTAATGCATAATATAGATAGTTCTTCGTCGCTCTTGAAGTATCGTATTTAACTTTGAAAATATGTTGATTAAGGATTGCCTTATCTCCCCTCCAGATGTGAGCGCCAAAGGATGACCCTTTTGAGCCAGACCATGAGAACAGAAGTTCGCCATGTTCAACGAGACAGCTGCTGGAGATTTTACCAGAGAAATAGTTGTATCCCGCACTTGGGTCATTTAAATTTTGAATTCTTATTATTGGAACTCCTCCTTTTTCCTTTTGCTCCCAATCTGATGGTTTAAATGCTCTACCATTAATTAGGTCACATAAATCGCCAATCGCAATGAGATCATAATCAGTATGTTTTCTTATTGAGCTTTCTTTATATCTTTCTCCAGTAAATGCATAATTACCATCTTTGGCTACAACGCTTTTCTCCACACACAATAGAGTTGACGTTGATCCACAATCAAAAGGTTTTCCTTGAGATAACCATAATTTGTAGTTTCTAATATTCTCAATGACCACAGGCAGATCATTCTCCTTAATCTGTCTCCTCTGCGCTCCCAGATCAAATCCGTCATTCTCAATTTTCACAAAAAGGATCTTGTCAGTCTTCTTCGCCATGACCTTATCCAACCATAATATTGATGTCTTAACCCCTGAATATGGCTGAAATACACCAGCAGGTAGGGAGATTACGCCAACAAGGTATTTCTCCACAAGCATCTTCCGGAGGTTCTTATAAGCTGTCCCTGACTGAAAAATGATACCCTCCGGAACGATAACCGCAGCTCTGCCATCAGGCGTAAGGTGCTCCGCGATATAATCCACAAACAGCACTTCACTGCGGTTACTCTGCACAGAGAACCTCTTGTGTGGTCTGATTCCACCCTTTGGTGACATGAACGGTGGATTGGCAAGTATCACATCACAGAATTGATTCCAGTGATCTTCGCTGGTCAGAGTATCGTACTCCGAGATATGAGGTTCCTTAATCCCATGCAGGTACATATTAACCAGGGACAACCGTACCATATCCGGGGAAATGTCATACCCGTGAATGTTGTCTGCAAGTATCCTTCGCTCATCAGCAGTAAGCTTGTCGCCATTATAGCCGTTGATAGTAATAATAACCTCATTGACAGATTGGGTACCGTTAACAGTTATCCCGGTATTCTGTTCTGGGAGGTAGTTAGAGGAATTCTGCTTTACGATGTGCTTGTAGGAAGAGATGAGGAAGCCGGCAGTTCCACATGCTGGGTCCAGGATGACCTCATGCTTCTTTGGATCTATTATCGCCACCATGAAATCAATGATGTGCCTGGGGGTCCTGAACTGACCTGCATCGCCCTGGCTTCCCAGGATTGATAACAGAAACTCAAAGGCATCTCCGAGCTTCTCACTGTGACTGTATTCAAAATCATTTATGATCTTCAGGAAGCTCTTCAGCGTCTCCGGATCACGATATGGCAGGTAGGCATTCTTGAATATATCACGAAATAGCTTTGGTACACCAGGATTGGTATCCATCTTGGTAATAGCCTCACTGTACAGGTTCAGAAGTTCATATCCGCTCTGACGGGGATCAAATATCTTTCTCCATGCGTATTTTGCATACTCACCTACAAAGAATGTCCTCTTCCCTCCCAGCTCCTCCGCTTCCACATCCATGTCATCCATGAATTTGTAAATAAGCGCTATGGTAATCTGTTCTACCTGGGACTTTGGATCAGGGACTTTCCCAACAAGGATATCACGGGCTGTGTTTATCCGGTTTTTTGTTTCTACATCAAGCATGATGATCAGTTAGTGAATTTGTTAAGCGGAACATAGTCCTTGATATATTCCGGTATCAGGTGACGCCAGTACTCGGGAACTGCTTTCAGATCTTTGGTTGTGAAAGACGGGTTTACATTAAGCTCTGCAAACTTCTTGTTTTCTATTATCTCGCGTAACCTGCCGTCGGTCAGATAGGACTTGAAAAAGTACTTAAGCGCAATAATATTATCTTTCTCTCCAGGCTTGCAGTCAGCGATGAATTTGTCAAACTCTTCGTCAAGGTTTTAACGACGGACTAAACTGATACCACCTACCGGTAAAAAACGGTACCACTTCTTTCTTATAGAATAAAAACGGCAATCTTTCGATTATAGAAAGTTTGCTATCATGATTTTAACCTTTACCT
>JBAQCK010000200.1:0-14301 GCA_049294075.1 Bacteroidales bacterium
TTTAAAACATGATGAAATGTTTATGAATCGGCGATATTGGCTTACAAGAATACAATCAGTTCCGCCATTCCTGCCGTCATCCCGATAGCTATCGGGACTCGATCAGGTTGGTATAAAATGAGCCTGATTACATACCTGCCGCACTAATTGTCACAAGTCAGGAAGAAATACTGGCCCAACGGAGTGACCAGGGTAAAACTTAAGGTGAATAACCCGGGTTTGAAAGGAAGTATGAGCGTTGTTTTTACAAAGGGATGAAGAAAATACACTCCGGAGGAGTCAACGCCCGGAAACTACTTGATTTTCAAACCGTAAAAATCAATGCAATTCAGTCCGAGGATCTTCTGCCTTGCTTCATCCGGCATTCGTGAAATGTAGTTTTCAACGATATCTATCACTTCCCGGTATTCCCTGCTCACAAGGCATACCGGCCAGTCGCTGCCTATCATCAGACGGTCGGGTCCGAAGGCTTTGAAGACGACATCGAGGTATGGGCGGAAATCTTCAGGAGTGTGGTTTTTCCAGTCCGCTTCCGTCACCATTCCGGAAAGCTTGCACCACACATTGTTGTTCTCTGAAAGCATCACGATATCGTCTTTCCAGGGATCTATCACCCTGTTCTTAATCAGCGGCTTGGCAATATGATCTACAACGAATTTCTGCTCAGGGAACATGGAAACCACGAGCCGGGCAACCGGAAGATGCTTCGGAAAGAGAAGAAGATCATACGTCAGGTTGTAATCCTTTAAGGTGCTTATTCCTTTCAGAAAGTCATCACGAAGCATGAAGCCGTCTTCGGGCTCATCGTGAACTACATGACGTACTCCAACTAATTTTGGTGATTTGCAGAACTCATCAAGCTGTCTTTTCAGATCATCCTCCGTGCAAAGGTCAACCCATCCCACCACACCTTTGATGAAATCGTTCTTTCCGGCCAGGTTCAGAAGCCAGCGTGTCTCCTCCGGGGTTTGCCTGGCCTGCACGGCCACCGATCCGGAGAAACCGTTTTCAACCAATCGGGGCTCAAGGTCACCCGGCAGGAAGTCGCGTTTCAGTACCGCCATCCGGTCATCGATCCAGCCGTACTCAGCTTCGTTGTATTTCCAGAAATGCTGGTGGGAATCTATTTTCACTGTTTGAATTTCAGCAGTATTTTAAGATGCTTATTCGGTTCGTTCTCAAGCATTTCAAATGCCTTCTGAGTTTCCGATGGGTGCATTATACCGGTAACAATGGCATCAGGTTTCAGGGTTCCCCTGTTCATGTTGTCAATCGTTTCTGCAAACTCACCGTGCGAAACGCGTGATGTCATTATTATACCTTCCTTCCAGATCAGTTCCTTCATAACCAGAGGCGCCGGCTCAGATGACAGTCCGAGAACACAGACAGTGCCTCCACCCCTGATGGCCTGGATACATCCTCTCACCGGATTTACAACTCCCGGAAGATCTTTTGTGTGACCGACGGCTTCAAAAGCAATATCAACTCCCTCTCCTCCGGTAAGCTCCTTTATCCTGTCGACAGCATTCTCCTTTACTGCATTGATGGTATGAATATCGCCATATGCCTTTTTAGCCATCGCGAGTCTCTCATCGAGAATATCGACCATTATCACCGTGTTCTGTGTTTTGGTTCTGAGTGCCTGCAGAATGCTCTGTCCGACCTTGCCGGCTCCCCATATTGCAACCCTGTCGCCCGGCGCTACCTTCGCCCTTTTGCAGGCATGAAATCCGATCGAAAGCACTTCGATAAGGGCGGCATGCTCGTCGGAAATGTTATCAGTTACTTTATATAGCATTGTCTCAGGCACTTTCATGTATTCGCTGAAGCCGCCGTCGAGGTCAATTCCAACCAGCTTCAGGGTGGTGCAGGCCGGGTAATGATGTCTGAGGCAGGCAGGACAATGACCGCACCATATTATGGGATCAACTGCTACCCGGTCGCCGGCCTTGTGATTTTTAACATCGGGCCCGGTTTCAACAACTGTGCCGGCAAACTCATGTCCCTGTATCAGGGGCAGACTGGTCCGGGGATGAAACTCACCCAGGAAGACATGCTGATCGCTACCGCAGATGCATGCGTAGCCGACTTTAATGAGAACCTCATTCCCGCTGATTTCGGGAATATCCACCTGTTTCCATTCCACTTTTTTGTACTGAGTCAGGACAGCGGCATTCATTTTCTTCATAGACCTGAATTTTTATATTTTGGTGCTTTAACTTTCAAAGGTAAGGATAATCCGGGTCGATCAGTCCCTGTTCAGTCATCTCTTTCCAGAAATTGTCAGGGATGCTGCATCCGGCCGATTCTACATTCTTTTGAACGTGACCGGGCTTTGATGTGTTGAGGGAAACACCTGCCACTCCGGGGGGAGTCAATGCAAAGCGGACACAAGCGTTTGCAGGGGCCACATCATGTTTTTTACACAGGGAGAAAAACTTTTCCCTCCAGCTGAACCTGTCCCTGTTTTCCGCAGAATCCGGTTTAATTCTTACATAGTCGAAATAATCTCCGCCGGTCAGGAAGCCTGCATGAAAAACAGCCGAGTTGATGATTGCAATTCCTTTTTGACTCAGTTTTTCCATGAAATTGAGCAGGTCCTTCGGGTGACGGTAGATAGTCATGCTGTTGGCAAACATAACCCAGTCGAGATCAACTTCATTTGCTATCATCCTGATAGTAAGCCAGTTCTTGGCCCCGACTCCAATGGCTTTTGCCTTTCCCTCTGATTTCAGCACTGACAAAGCCTTGTATGCATCAAGGATATTTCTGAAGCGCTTGTCAAATTCTTTACTGTTACCTGCTGCGGCAAGGTATTCATCCGGATCATGGACTGACAGCATCTGAGGCTTGTATTTTCCCCCAAGCAGTTCGTTTCCATGTTCCATGCATTCCACGATCCCGTTGTAGCTGATGTTTTGTCTGGCATCATGCCTGATATCGATCCAGACACCTTTTTCAAACAGGGGTTCCGGGCCCTTAAGTGGTGTGCGGAGCCAGCCCAGCTTGTTGCTGATTATAATATCCTCTGCCGGTACTTCCAGTTTTTCCAGGATTTCGCCTAGTTTTTCGAGAGCCAGCCCGGCGCCGTATTTGCCGGCGCTGTCGAAAACGACAGGTTTCGGAACAAGGTTAAGGCATTCTTTTACAATGGCGGTTTTGGTATCATCGCTTAAAGCAGAATAAAGGTTGCCGAGAGCGCTGGTGCCGAATATCACGGGAGGGATTGAGATGCCGGTATTTCCAACAGGTTTGTGTTCCATCGGGCTTCTTTGAGCACAAGATAGAAAATCTTTGGGATAAGATGATTTTGAATTCCTGAATAATGATCAGTAACAGCTGAGCGGATTTCTTCCCGGAGCAGGAGGGGAATACAAAGCTGATTATGGCTTTATCAGGTAACCAGGCTGTTCAGGTTTTTAATAATGATAAATATTTCTATTTTTACAGTTTTTACGAAAGTTATGATTCCAACAAGGACTTTTGAATACCTCGACATGGGATGCACCCTTGCCCGGCTGATTTTCGTGCCCGTTTACACCACTCTCAGTGAAAGCGAGTTCCTGCATGTATTCAATCACAGCGATTCTAAGGGGGTGATGCTTACTCACAGGAACCTGACTTTCGACACCAACGCGCATGCTATCCTGCAGACCGCCGGTCCGCAGCATAAGATGCTCAGTCTCCTTCCCCTCTGCCATGCCTACGAAAGGACCATGAACTACGAGTTCCAGCAGCTTGGCATCAGTATCTATTATGCTGAGAACCTTTCAACGATAGCCAGGGATCTGGCCAGTTTCCATGGCGACGGGTTCTGTGCAGTCCCTCGGGTTCTCGAGATGATGTACTCAAAGCTTGAGGCAGCAGGTAAAAGTCTGAAGGGTGTCAAAAGGATTATTTACCGCTGGGCATGGAGGTTTGCAAACAACTACGACAACAAGCGCACCGGGTTCCTTTACCGGTTTCAGCACCGCCTGGCCGACAAGCTGGTTTACAGCAAGTGGCGCGACAATCTGGGAGGTCATGAGATGTGGGTTGTTACCGGAGGCGCTGCCATAAGGCCAAATATTATCAGGTTGTTCACTGCCGCGAAGCTTCATATTTTCCAGGGTTACGGAATGACTGAGGCATCGCCGGTTATTTCGGTGAATCCGCCGGCAGACAATGTCCTGGGAACCAACGGCACTCCCCTCGGCGGCACCGAACTGAAGATTGCCGGTGACGGGGAGATTCTTGTAAGAGGACCTCATGTGATGAAAGGATATTACAAGGATGAGAAGGCAACGCGCATGATAATCGATTCTGACGGATGGCTCCATACAGGCGATATTGAAACCCCGACCGTACTTCAGTAAGAGTCATAATAATGATATGTCATTTCCGGTTTGGCACAAAAAATGCGGGATGCATCCGGGTCTAAACTTTAAAAGTTTGAGAAATGAAGAGAGTGATATTAGGGTTGGTATTAGTGTGCATTGGGGCAGTAGCCTGGCCTCAGTCGGGGAAGCTTATGCCTGTTACGACCTCATCAAAAAAAGCGCTTGCTTTGTATAATGAGGCTGTCAGGTACTATGATGCAGTAAATACGGGAAAGGCAATTAAGGCATTCAATGAGGCGTTGAGCGAGGATCCTGATCTTTTCATGGCAAATTACCAGCTGGCGCTTTATTATCTTATGAACGAGTCGCCTGATAATTTCAGGAAATATTCCAATGCGGCAGTCAATTGCAAGGCTAAGCTAAGCGAGGGGGAGGAGTTGCTGAAAGAAGCGATAACAAGGCTTGGAAGCGGTTCGGAGGATGTCACCGATATTGGAAGAAAGCTGGTGGACATGTATCCGGGTGATCCGGATGCATACAATTGTCTGATTTCTTTTCAATCGATAACCGGTGAGATTGAGGATATGGTTGAGACCATAAAGAAGGCATTGACTGTAACCAGGAATGCGGCTCCGTTTTACAACCAGCTTGGGTATGCATATCTGAGTCTTAAGCAGGAAGATAAGGCAGGAGAAGCTTTCGACAAGTATATTGAGCTTGATCCGAAGAATCCCAACGTGTATGATTCAAAGGGAGATTACTTCATGTATATCAAGCAGTACGACAAGGCGTACGAGTCATATATGAAAGCGCATTTGATCGATCCGTCGTTCAGTGAGGAAAAAGCCCGTATGGCGCAGCAACTTTACGAGCAGGAGAAAGGGAGAAGGCTCCAGGTAATTCCGATGTAAAGAAGACGGAAGACGGAAGACGGAAAGATGAGGCGTTAAGGCGTTAGGGCTTGAAGGCGTGACGGACTGACTGCCAACTGTTGCCTGCCAACTGCCGACTTCTTATTGTCTCGGGTCCGCCGCGTACCGCGTACCGCGTACCGCGTACCGATTCCTGCTTAGTGGCTATGCCTCATAAACCTGCCAATGTTACGGGCGAGGACCATTTCCACCAGCCGGGGGAACAGGGGCTGAAGAATGGCTGTCAGCTTGCCAGGGGGCGAAAGGGTTGTTATGAATCTTCGTCTTTCAATGCTCCGTGCCACGGCCTCTGCAACCGACCGTTGCTTCATGACGCCCCTGCCTATACGCCGGTTGATGGGGATCCTGGAACCATCGGCAGAGATGGTCTCCTTCTCCGGATCGTTTTCAGTGTAACCAACGTATACCAGTCCGACATGCAGCCCGGAACCCCTCTCCTCAATCCTGACAGATTCAGCGAGAGCCCTGAGCGACATCTTGGCGGCACTGTAGACCGATTGATAGGGGAGGCCCCTTATGCCCGAGACACTCGAAATGAATACCAGGCTTCCTCTCGAGCTTTTCAGATGCTTCATTGCGGGGATGGTGACATTGGCTGCAGTGAATACATTTGCCTCAAAAACCGTCCTGACTATCGCTGGATCGAGATCAGCCAGGTTACCCCTCATTGAAATACCTGCATTGTTTATGAGTATGTCAATGGTGCTGTAAGTTTTTAGTACTTCATCTATAAGAAAGCGGCCTCCTTCAGGTGATGAAATGTCGCAGCACACGGCTGATACATCCTGTGTTATTTGCCTGATATCCGCTTCAGCTTTCCTGAGACGCTCTTCATTCCTGCTGCTGAGGACGACCTTTGCTCCCCTTCGGGCAAGTTCGACGGCTATGGCCTTCCCGATGCCCCGTCCCGAACCGGTAATAACGGCAATCTTCCCCTGAAGCGTTGACCTTCTTCTTTCAGGTTCTTTCATAATCATACCATTGAAAGACAATAAAATAAGAACAATGAACAATACCTAAAATTCACCACCGGTATTTTACTAAAGATAAACAAATCCCGGGGAAACATCAAAGGGATCAGGCAATTGTATGACTTGAAAAGATATCAATTCGCACTCCGGAATGAAACCGAACCTTTGATGGCAGGATGGTGCTCAGCATTCACTATGTTGTTCCTGTTACTTGATCAGCCTGCAATCCTGGCAGCTTTTTTCTGGGCAGTCAGCGCCAGCCAGGTGGCAAGGAAGCAGTGATCCTGCGTCATGGCGGTTTCGGTTCGGTTGACCACGTCGTCGACCAGTTGCTCTCCGTAGGGCATGTAAACCCGAGAGCAATCGAAGTACTTTGTCTCTTTATGATTCACGAGGAACAGGTGGTTGCCTCCTGTTCTTCCGGCAATGTCGATGTATTTACGCATCTCAATATAGCCGTCGGTGCCAAGGATGAATGTCCTTCCGTCGCCCCAGGTTGCAAGTCCGTCGGGTGTGAACCAGTCGATCCGGATATAACCCGATGCGTTGGGGCTTCTGACTATCATATCGCCGAAATCCTGATAGGCCGGGTATTTGACTGTGTTGAAGTTGCCTATCTGCGAAAGGGCTACCTCAGCCCTGGTTGATCCGGTGTAAAACAGGAACTGGTCGCACTGGTGTGATCCGATGTCGCATAGTATGCCTCCGGCCTTTCCGGGATCGAAGAACCAGTCGGGACGGGTGGAGGGGTTCATCCTGTGAGGGCCGAGGCCGATAGTCTGGACCACCTTGCCGATCGCCCCTTCGCGGATAAGTTCGCCCGCTTTCACCGAGGCCGGGTTTCCGAGGCGTTCGCTGTACATTATCGAATAGATCCGTTTAGTCTGTTTCTGTATCTTCTTCACATCCCTGAACTGGCCCGGGGTTACTATGCCGGGCTTGTCGGCCATGAAGTCCTTTCCGGCCTTCATCACCCTTATCCCGAGCGGAGCCCGGTCGACGGGTATTGATGCGCTGGCCACAAGCTGCACCGAGCTATCTCCGAGGATCTCCTCCTCGCTGCGGGCAACTTTCGCATCGGGATAACGCTTTGTAAATCCTGCCAGCAGTTCCGGTTCGCTGGCGTAAACCGATACAAGTTTACCGCCTCCGGCGATAAGGGCATCCGTCATTCCGTAGATATGTCCGTGGTTGAGGCCTATAACCGAGAATCTGATGGAGTTGGCGGGTGCCGGGCGTTTTTCGGGCTTCAGTATTACCTCAACGGGAGTGGAAGGATGATGCAGTTCCCTTGCGAAGATATCCGGAGGGAGCATTGCCAAAGCTGAGAGTCCTGTTGCTGATGCCAGAGATGTTCTGATGAATGTACGGCGGCTGGTTTTCATGGTTAGTAAAGATCAGATTGTTTTGAATGGGTGTTTCATCAGTTTATAATTTTGATTTTAAAGGTCTGATGGAACCCACATGGTTGAAAATTATATACATACGTGTTTGTGTATTTGATACATGTGGGTTTCAAAATTACATAAAAAAATGAGGGATGCTGATGATCGGGGATTAACTTTGACCAGATCTGGTCTTAACCTGTGACGGATTAAATACTTTCAGGCCTTTTGACTTTTTGATTCTTCAGGAAATGATTCCTCTTCAAATTTAACTCTCCCCTGGATAAGATCATCAAGAGTTACTGAATTGAAATAGTTATAAATCAGGTTGTTAAGCTGGTTCCAGAAACCACGGGCACGACACCCGTCGCTCAGGTCGCAATGGCTACCATGATGGACTTTCTGCCGACCCTTAGTGGTATTATCGGGGCCACTCTTCCCGAAGGAAGGGAAATAGACGGGCAAAATATTTTTCCTCTCCTCACTGACAAGAAAGCCAGACCACATTATTCATATCTTTGCTATTACGGCAGGGACGGCAATCTTGCAGCAATACGGAAAGGCGAATGGAAGCTTCACCTTCTTGAGCCAAGCGAGAGATGGGCAGGCAAGCAGCCTGTTAAGGAATTAACAGAACTTGCTCTCTCGGTCGACAAGGAGCTGACGTATGAATTAAGGCCTGCATACGTGGAGTAGAGAGTTATTATTTTGTATATTGTTTAACCCAAAAAAGCCTGATGACACAAAAACTTCTCAGAAATCTTTACATAGGAAGCCTTCTTTCATGTCTGGTTCTGGGGTTTGCCCAGGAAAAGCCAAATATCATTGTGATCCTGACCGACGACCTGGGCTATGGAGATCTTTCGTGCAATGGTGGCAAGGACATCCTGACACCGAATATTGACAAGATGTTTGCAGACGGAGTAAGGTTTACGAATTTCTACGCCAATTGTACAGTCAGCTCTCCAACAAGAGCGAGCCTCATGACCGGTTGCTATCCCGACAAGGTTGGTGTCCCGGGAGTTATCCGCACCTATGAATCGGATAACTGGGGATTTTTCAATCCTGAGACAGTTACTCTTCCCGACATGATGAAGAAAGCAGGCTATCAGACTGCATTGATCGGGAAATGGCACCTTGGGCTCGAATCGCCCGGGCTTTTCGGAAGAAGCTCCGGGGAAGAAGATAACAGAATGGTTTACTTTATGAGAAGAGAAGGCGGTATTTACGGAGGACAGTGCTATTATGCAGTAAGAAAGGGATCATACAAGCTTCTGCAGAATACTCCTTTTGAAAACTACCAGCTTTTTGATATAGTGAATGATCCTTATGAACAAAATCCTCTTGAGCAGAGTTCTGAGCAGTTTCAGTATTTAAAGTCTGAGCTTGCTCAGCATATCAGGAGAACCGGAAGCATCCCGTGGCAGAGACCTTAAACCCGGGGAAAATAATAATTCAGCTGACAATACAGACTAAAAACATCAATGAGATGAAAATACTGAACAAAGGTATTCTGGCATTAAACGGTATTCTCTGCGTGGGTTGCGCCGGCCAGCAAAATGAACTCGCCGATAAACCCGACAGGGGAAGCAGGCCCAACTTCATTGTTGTATTCGCCGACGACATGGGGTATGGAGATATCGGCGCCTTCGGCAATCCGACAATAAGAACGCCTAATCTCGACAACATGGCCAGTCAGGGTCAGAAATGGACAAACTTTTATTCCGCGGCTCCTGTAAGTACACCATCGCGTGCAGCCTTGTTAACAGGGCGGCTTCCGGTACGCACTGGTATGAGCAGTGAAAAGAGACGCGTTCTCTTTCCCGATTCAAAGGGTGGTCTTCCCCAAAGCGAAGTGACCATTGCAAAGTTATTGAACGACAACGGTTATCGTACAGCTGCGGTTGGGAAATGGCATCTGGGGCACCTATCCCCCTACCTTCCGACGGACCATGGTTTCGACAGCTATTTAGGGATCCCTTATTCAAACGATATGGATAAGATAGATCCCTCCGATTACTTTACTCTTGTGGAACAGGAGAAATTTCAGGCGTACAATGTTCCCCTTATGCGAAACACCGATATTGTTGAGAGGCCGGCAGATCAGAGGACAATAACCCGCAGGTATACAGAAGAAACAGTAAAGCTTATAAAAGAATTCAGGGATGAGCCATTCTTCATTTACCTGGCGCATTCAATGCCGCATATACCACTCTTCCGCTCGGAGGAATTCAAGGGACGCTCAGCAGCCGGAATATACGGGGATGTTATCGAAGAAATTGACTGGTCGGTGGGAAGGATACTGGAAACACTCAGGGAAGAAGGCCTGGCAGAGAACACACTGGTTGTGTTTACATCGGATAACGGCCCCTGGCTTACTTTCAGGACACACGGTGGTTCGGCCGGGCTTCTCAGGGGAGGAAAGGGTGGAACCTTTGAGGGGGGCATGCGTGAACCAACAATCTTCTGGTGGCCGGATAAGATACCCACCGGAGTTGTTATGGAAATGGCAACCACCATGGATCTTCTTCCCACATTCTGCAGCCTGGCAGGCGTTAATATCCCTGACGACAGGGTTTATGACGGCTATGACATTTCACCGGTAATGTTCGGAACGGGTCCGAATCCGAGAGATATGGTTTTATTCTACCGCGACACCGACGTATTTGCGATAAGGAAGGGTGCATATAAGGCTCATTTCATGACACAGTCGGAATACGGTCCCGATCCGAGGGTGGTCCATGAAACTCCTCTTCTCTATAATCTCATGACTGATCCCTCCGAGAAGCACGATATTTCGAAGGATCATCCGGAGATCATTGAAGAAATGAGAAAGTTGCTCAGGGAGCACATGTCAACGCTGGTGCCCGTTGAGAACCAACTCGAAAAATGACAGGAAGATACCTGCCGGGAATTATATTTAATGTACCCCCGGACTTCCCGGTAAGGTTAACCCGGATCTTTTAACAGCCGGATACCGGCCCCGTGGCCGGAGGTTATAAGTTACAGGTTTCCGGGGCCTGAAATGTGCAGATTTCTAATTGTTCAAAAATGAATATTATGAATAAAGTGATAATTCAAAAGCTGGTTCTGGGAAGTGTCGTTATCAGTCCGGTTCTTCTTCAGGCAAAAGAAAAGCCTAACATCGTTTTCATAATTGCTGACGATGTAAGTCAGGACGATCTTGGCTGCTATGGGAACAAGGCGGTTAAAACCCCTAATATTGACAGGCTCGCAAGCGAAGGTATCTGTTTTACCAATGCTTATCTTACAGCCAGCTCATCAAGTCCCAGCCGTTGCAGTATTATAAGCGGAAGATATCCTCATTCCAACGGAGCTGCTGAGCTCCATACTCCGCTACCTGAGAGTATGATGCCATTTCCCCTAGTTCTCAGGAAAAACAATTACTATACTGCTCATGCCGGCAAGTGGCATTTCGGCCCTTCGGTACACAGGGCTTTTGACCGTTACACCGATGAAAACGGATATAATAACGGGGATGGGGGAGAGGACAACTGGGTGCGGTTTCTGAGAGAGAGGCCAAAAGACAAACCTTTCTTTTTCTGGCTGGCATCGCATGATGCGCATCGTCAGTGGGGTGCGGATACATTCAGGATAACCCACGATCCCGGTCTTGTTATCCTGCCTCCGTATTTTGCTGATACGCCGGAAACCCGAAAGGATATTGTCTCTTATTATAACGAGATAGCCCGTTTTGATTATCATGTGGGAAAAGTGAGAGAGGAGTTGCAAAGACAGGGAGTGCTGGACAACACTGTCATAATAGTTATGGCAGATAACGGGCGCCCTTTCCCGAGATGCAAAACCAGGGTTTACGATAGCGGAATGAAAACTCCTTTTATCGTGTTCTGGCCCGACGGCATCCGACATAAGGGAGTAAATTCTCCGGGCCTTGTAAGTTCAATTGATGTGGCGCCGACGATCCTGGAACTGGCAGGTATCGATATTCCGGGGGAGTTCCAGGGGACAAGCTTTGCAGAAGTTCTTAATAACCCTTCCGCTGAAGTAAGAACGGCCGTATTTTCGGAACATAACTGGCATGATTTTGAGGCACACGAAAGGATGATAAGGACCAGGGAGTTCATTTATGTACTTAACTCCAGGCCCTGGCTTTCAAATTGCGGGCCGGCCGATTCAAAAGGATCTCCGACGCAGCATGCCTTGAACCAGCTCAGGAATGAGGGAAAACTGACACCTGCCCAGGCTGATGTGTTTGTTGTTCCCCGTCCCGCGGAAGAACTTTATGACGTGGAGAATGACCCTCACCAGCTTATAAATCTGGCGTCCCTGCCCGGGTACCAGGAAGAGCTTCAGAAACTGAGGAGACTGCTGAACAACTGGCGCGCAAACACAGGAGACAATACACCTGATGATCTCACGCCAGACTGGTATGACAGGGAGACAGGCAAAGACCTGAAAAATGAAAAGCGCCGTGGTACAATGCCGGGCATTCCGGTGCAGAATTGAAACAATTACATTGTTTTAAGGAAAAATTCCAAATAGAAAGAATTGTTCTTGGAATTGCAGGAGTTATATCCCTGACAAATTCTCCGCTCCTTGCTAAAGAAAAGGAAGAAAAAGCGGAATTACCCAATATACTCTGGATAGTGAGCGAGGACAACAGTGCATTTTTTACAGGCTGTTACGGGAATTCTTTTGCTACAACGCCCAATATCGACAGGCAGGCCGCCCGGGGATTTTTATATACTCATGCCTACAGTCCGAATGCTGTCTCATCACACTCGAGAAATACCATTATTACAGGTGCTTATTCCGCATCGAACGGCAATGAGAATATGAGGAGCAATTACCCGAAGTCAGAGGAAGTGCGTACTTATCCTGAATATTTGTGTCAGGAAGGATATTACTGCCCCCTCGGCACTTTCGTGGGAGAAGGCATTCATGGAAGGAAAGACTGATGAACTGCGCGGCAGGTATTTCAGAACGAAACCCGTTGAGGAACTCTATGATACAGAAAATGATCCCTGGGAAGTATACAACCTTGCCGACAATTCGGGATCAGTTGCGGCACTGGCTGCAGAAGCCCTGTACGGGCTGGGCGAAAAGGAAGCAGCCATAAAAGCATATATCACGGTACTGCAGGACACAGTTACTTACAGGATGAAAGACAGAAACTTTGCGCTGAACAGCATTGATGCCGTTGATGCCAAAGATCCGGAAATCATTGCCGCTGTAAGGAGGCTTTATTCGGTCCCTTCGTTGTAAGCTTCCTGGCTAAACGCCTGTATGTTCTGGGTTTATATTTGACATCCGGTTTTTTACACAGTCCATAAATCAATGAAACCATGTATGTTATTAACATTCAGTTGTTTATAATTTTTCACCAAACCCAAAATATTTATATTGCACCTCCTGATCTGGTCAATGAAGCGCTGATATTCCCGAATTCAGAAGTTCATGTTATTGAAGGATCCGGTAATTGTGTTCAATGGGAAAAACAAGAGTTGGTTAATCCTTTGATTTGGAGTTTCGTATCTGACAGACCGGGCAGAAGATACCAGAAATCATTTAAAACAAATTTTGGGAAGGGGCTCAAGGCAGGTACCGTCAGGTTACCGGACCAAATGAAAAGAGAAGTGAATGCTTCACTTTTCTATTTTCCACGACGGAATTTGGTCAGACTGGCCTGCAAATGATGTTCATTCAAGCATAATCTGAATTATGACCGGATTGTGGTCTGAATTCATAAAACCAAGATGATGGCATTTTACAGAAACTGATTCCAGGTTCGGTGAAATAAGGAAAATATCACAAACACTTGTGGGAGTTGTGGTAGGGTCATATGCTGCAGTGAGAGTCCTGACTGTTGGTGTTGTGGGATCATAAATCCAATTCCATTCTCCCGGCATGTAATCTGATTCAATTCCCGTGAGGTTGAAATTTCCAAATTTGCCTGTAAAAACCTTGTTTGCTGAAAAATCAGGCTTAAAGTCGGGGGGATATTGGTTCCAGTCGCCTCCGACAATTACATAATTACCTGATTTATATTCATTCAAAACAAATTTTTTCAGGCTTTCCATCTGAGCCTTTCTTATTTCTCCGCCCTCGTCAAATGCTTCGTTATGCGTGTTGATCAATACCAATTCCTTACCATTTTCAATCCTGTATCTGCCTGCCATAAAGCATCTGTCGAGATAGAAAAGCCGGGTCGGGAAACCGAAATCCCCGGGCAGGGAACATCTTGTTGAAGAAACAGGAGTGTGTCTCGAATAAGTTGCTATTCCTGATTCGACCTTCCCCATCGGATTTGAGGGCGGTACGGGGACGAAGAAGACATCGTAGTTTTTTGCAAAGAAGGGAAGGTGACCGGGCAGTTTTTCTGACAGTTCCTGATACTGATCGGTGTGATAACTTCTTTTGCTGTTCCTGTCAATCTCTTGCAAAAGAATGAAGTCAACAGTGCTGTTTTCCATCACGAAATCCGCGATCGCAGAATCATTTTCCCGGAAATTATCCTCGGGGGTAATGACCTTTGTTCCTCCATCCTTGAAAAAATCCATATCCTTGTCCAGTCCGGCGTAACCTATATTCCAGGTTAAAAGATTGTAAACAGTCGAATCCTTCAGTAACGAAGGATTATCCGGCTGTGAAATAACCTCGTTCTCTTCAGGTTTGTAATCGGAAATCAGTGCATAGACAATGAGGCTAAAAA